>JACCUC010000051.1 GCA_013812065.1 Thermoleophilaceae bacterium
GAAGGAGAGGAGCTTGAGCGACGACCGGTTGTCGGGCCTCGACGCCTCGTTCTTGCACATCGAGGACGCCTCGGCGCACATGCACGTGGCGAGCGTGCTCACCTTCGAGGGGGAGCCTCCCCCCTACGAGGAGCTGATCGAGACGATCGAGGAGCGCCTCCATCTGGTGCCCCGCTACCGCCAGCGCGTCGCCTTCGTCCCTTTCGGCCAGGGCCTGCCGCGCTGGGCCGACGATCCCCACCTCAATCTGCGCTACCACGTGCGCCACGCCGCCCTTCCCGAGCCGGGCGACGAGGATCAGCTGCGCGCGCTCGCCGGCCGCGTCTTCGCTCAGCCGCTCGACCTCGACAAGCCGCTCTGGGAGATGTGGCTCGTCGAAGGTCTCGAGAACGGGCGGTTCGCGATCGTGGCGAAGGCCCACCACGCGCTCGTCGATGGGATCGCGGGCCTCGATCTCCTGACCGTCCTCTTCGACTCCGCCCCCGAGCCGAGCGTCCCGGCCGACCGCGGCCCTCGCTGGCTTCCCAAGCCGATGCCCTCGAGAGCGCAGTTGGTCGGCGAGGCGCTGCTCGAGCGCGCCAGCGGCTCTCTCGCTGTAGCTCGGGCGACAGCGGGCGCCGTGCGCCGCCCCTGGCGGATCGCCGGCCAGGTGGGAGGCCGGGTGGTCGGCCTCGGGTCGCTCGCCTACTCCGTCCTCTCCCAGGCCCCGGCGAGCCCCTACAACGTCGACATCGGGCCACACCGGCGCTTTGCGTGGGTGCGCTGGACCGTGCCCGGCGTCAAGGCGGTCAAGGACGAGCTCGGAGGGTCGGTCAACGATGCCATCCTCACGGCGGTCACGCTCGCACTTGGGCGCCATCTGCGCCGGCGCGGGGTCTCGACCGACGGGCTCGAGCTGCGCGCCTTCGTCCCGGTGAGCGTGCGCGACGACTCGGGTGGGGACGCCAACGGGAACCAGGTGGCGGGCGTCATGGCTCCGCTGCCCGTCTGGTCGCGCGAGCCGGCGACCTGCTTCGAGCTCGTCCACGAGGCAATGAGCAAGATCAAGGAGACCGGCCAGGCCATCGGAGCCAAGGCCCTGACCGAGCTGGCGGGCTTCGCCTCGCCGACGATCATGAGCCAGGCGGCCCGTCTGGCGACCCGCGGGCGCCTGTTCAACCTGGTCGTGACCAACGTGCCCGGTCCCCAGCATCCGCTGTACCTTCGCGGCCGAGAGATCGTCGACTTCTTCCCGATGGTCCCGCTCGCGCGCGGGCAGGGGCTCGGGATCGCGGTCATGAGCTACAACGGCCGCCTCGGCTTCGGCTTGAGCGGCGACTGGGACGCCGTTCCCGATCTCGACGACGTGGCGGAAGACCTGCGCGCGGCGATCGGCGAGCTCTCCGAGGCGGCGGGCGCCGAGGCGGTGGCAACCGGCGCCGGAGGCTGAGCGACCGCGACGCGGCCGAGAGTCAGCGGCAGGACGCTGGGGCGCTCACCGGTGGCGCGGCGAGGCCGGCCGAGACGTCGACGAAGAAAGGTCCTTCACCGGCGTAGGACTCGACCCGGAGCGTGTAGCGGCCCGTCCGCGCCGGGACGACCGAGATGCTCTCCTGGCGCTTGGAGGTTTGGCTGGCGTCGACCTGACGCCCGTCCGGATCCGTGAGGTACAGGTCGAAGTCGTCGCCGCTCGAGTAGGAGGTCCAGCCGGGGATGACGAGCCCGGCGGCGAGCGGCATGCAGCGATTGGCGACATCGAGCGGAAACTCGCGGACGGTCGTCGTCCGGTCGAGACGGCTTTCGATCAGACGGTGATCCGAGACGAGGGGCGCGCTCGTGAGACCGGCCGCGCCCGCCGAGCGCAACGCCGCGTAGGCGTCGAGGCGCCCCCATCCGAAGTCGAGGTCGGGCCCCCGCGAAGTCAGCGTCGAGCTGGCGCCGCCGATGCCCCAGTCGACCGCCGATCTCTTGATCCGCCGACTGACGCCCCCCGCGGGGAGCGAGGGGGCGGCATCGCGCATCAGCAGGGCGACCCCGGCGACGAACGGCGCCGCCTGGCTCGTGCCGCTTCGCGTGGCGTAGCCGGTCGAGGTGCCGCGCCGGGCGGAGACGATCCTCTCGCCGGGGGCCATCACATCGGGCTTGATCGTGCCGCCGGGCCGGCCGCGGGCCGAGCTGGGGTGAGCGAAGAAGCCCCCCGCCCCGAAGTCCGCCATCGTTCCCACCGCGATCACGCCGGACGCGGCGGCGGGAGACTCGATCGTGCAGCGCCTCGGACCGGAGTTCCCGGCGGCGGCGGTCACCACCAGGCCGGCAGCTACCGCGCGGTTGGCGGCCTGCGACATCGCGTCGGTCCCGTTCGAGCAACCACCCGAGGCGAGCGAGATGTTCGCGGCCTCGAGGCCGTAGCGGGCCCGGTTGGCGATCGTCCAGTCGATCCCGGCGATGACCCTCGACTCCGAGCCGTAGCCACCGGCGCCGAGCACCTTGACGCCGACGAGCCCGGCCCCGGGAGCGACTCCGCGGAGGCGACGGTCGGCACGGGCGTCGCCCTCGCCGGCGAGCGTCCCGGCGACGTGGGTGCCGTGGCCGTTGTCGTCGTAGGGTCTGCGGACGCGGCACGGCCCCGAGCTGCAGTCGGCGAAGGCGATGACCTTCCCCTCGTTGAGGTCGCGGTGGCGCGCGTCGATGCCCGTGTCGATCACCGCGGCGACCATGTCACGGCGGGAGTAGCTCGCCGGACGGCCGTCGCGGTCGCCGTCGAGCCTTGGGTTGTCAAGCCGCGCCTCGGCCACGCCGAAGGCGGCCTGAGCCGAGTCGTTGAGCGCCCGTACGGGTGCGTCGCGCTCGACCGAGACGACGCCTGGGCGCTTGGCGAGTGCGGCGACCTGCCTCTCGGTCACCCTCGCCGCGAAGCCCTCGACGGCCCGGAAGCGGTCGCGCAGGGCGAAGTTCCCGACCCCGCGCTCGATGCGCCCGACGCGGTCTCGCGACGCCGGGTCTGCAAGCGTGACGATGACGTCGACGCGCTCGTCGCCGTCCTGCGGAGCGAGGCGTTGCTCGAGGTCGTCGGCGATCCGGTCGCGGTCGGCGTCGGCCCTGACCACCGGGGCGAGCGGTTGCGGGACGGGCGCCTGCGCGCCGGCAGGCGTGGCCACCACTCCGAGCGCGAGCGCGAGCGCGGCCGCACGCATTGCGCGGCATGCGCCGCGTCCCCTGTCGACGTTGCGGTCGATGCTCCGAGTGTAGAAGCGAGGATGCCCTGCGCCTGCATACTTCCTGGCATGAGCATGCGCGACGCGCCCCTGCGCCTGGCCCTCGGTCAGCTCAACGCGACCGTCGGCGATCTCGACGCCAACGCGCGAAAGATCGCGGACATGGCGGCGACCGCGCGCCAGGAGGGCGCAGCCTTGGTCGTGTTTCCGGAGCTCGCCCTGTGCGGCTATCCGCCCGAGGACCTGCTGCTGAAGCCCGGCTTCCTCGACGCCGCCCGCGCGACGCTCGACGAGCTGGCGGCGCAGATCACCGGGATCGTCGCGGTGGTCGGCTTTCCCGAGCGGGCCGACGACGTCTACAACGCGGCGGCGGTACTCGCCGACGGTCGCGTGGTCGCCACCTATCGCAAGATGTTCCTGCCGAACTACGGCGTCTTCGACGAGCATCGGTACTTCCAGATCGGCGAGCGGCCGGCGATCCTTGAGCTAAACGGGGCCGAGATCGGACTGACGATCTGCGAGGACGTGTGGAAGCCCGGGCCGCCGGCGACCTCGGAGGCGCTCGCGGGCGCACAGCTGCTCGCCAACCTGTCTGCCTCGCCCTACCACGCCGGCAAGCCGCTCGAGCGGGAGCGCATGCTCGCCCAGCGCGCGCGCGACAGCGTCGTGGCCGTTGCGTTCTGCAACCTCGTCGGCGGCCAGGACGAGCTTGTCTTCGACGGGATGAGCGCGGTGATCGACGAGCGCGGCGAGGTGCTCGCCCGCGCCCCGCAGTTCGACGAGGCGCTCACGCTCGCCACCGTCGACCTCGGCGCGGTCGCGGCCGAGCGCCTGCGCGACGCCTCCCACCGCGAAGCGGTGCGTCGTGAGCGCTCAAACGGGGCGGGCATGGCGCGGCTCGGGAGCATCGAGACCTCTGAGGGCGGAGCGTCGCCGAACACCGGCGGAGAGCGAGCCGAGCCGCTCGGGTTCGAGGCCGAGGTCTACGCCGCGCTCGTCACCGGACTGCGCGACTACGTCGACAAGAACGGCTTCGACGGTGTCGTGGTCGGGCTCTCGGGCGGCGTCGACTCCTCGCTGGTCGCGCTAGTGGCCGTCGACGCGCTCGGTGCCGACCGGGTGACCTGTGCGGTCATGCCCTCGCGCTACTCCTCGGAGGGCACCCAGGAGGACGCCCGCACGCTCGCCCACAACCTCGGCGTGCGGCTGCTCGACCTGGAGATCGAAGGCCCGATGCGGGCCTACGACGATCTGCTGGCCGAGGCGTTCGCCGGGCGCGAGCCCGACATCGCCGAGGAGAACCTGCAGGCGCGCATCCGCGGGAACCTGCTCATGGCGCTCTCCAACAAGTTCGGCTGGCTCGTGCTCGTGACCGGCAACAAGTCAGAGCTCTCGGTCGGCTACTCGACGCTCTACGGCGACATGGCCGGCGGCTTCGCCCCGATCAAGGACGTGTTCAAGGGCTGGGTCTACCGGTTGCTGCGCTGGCGCGAGGAGACGGCGGGCGGCGAGCTCGTGCCGCCGGAGATCGCTTCTCGCGCGCCGACGGCCGAGCTTCGCCCCGACCAGCGTGACGAGGACTCCCTCCCTCCCTACGAGCTCCTCGACCGCATCCTCGCCGGCTATGTGGAGGAGGACCTCGACGTCGCCCAGCTCGAGCGGCAGGGGCTTCCGCGCGAGGAGGTCGAGCGGACGATCGCGATGGTCGACGGCGCCGAGCACAAGCGCCGCCAGGCCCCGCCGGGGATCAGGATCTCGACCAAGGCGTTCGGTCGCGACCGGCGCCTGCCGATCACCAATCGCTACAGCGCGGGGATGGCCGCACGCTGAGGGGGCTCAGACCAGCCGCCCCTGAGCCTCGACCGGCGCGGGCCCCGGGTCCTGGCCGATCAACGCGCGGAACTGCCGCGCGGCGGTCGGTGCGTCGGCGGAGCGGTTGTTGTTGAACATCGTCCGCACGTCCTGAGTCTGATCGGCCAGGCTCTCGACCCGCCCCGCGATCTCCCGCAGCTCATCCTCGGCGTAGACCCAGCCGAAGCGCTCGGCCACGGTCTTTCCCTTCATGTAGCCCTCGGTGTTGCGTCCGTGGGCGCGAAAGTAGGCGAGCCGGTCGTTCGTGACCGCGTCGAGCGCGGGCATGATCGGCACGTGGTCGCCGGCCGGGGCATCGACGCACACGAAGGCGGCGTCATGCTCGGAGAGGTAGCCGAGCGTCCGCTCGACGCGCTTGTCGCTGACCCAGCCACGGTGGCGGAGCTCGACGGCGACGATATGCGGACTCAGGCGCTCGAGCAGCGGCGTGAGCTCGTCGAGCTCGTGGCGGTCGGGCGCGAAGCCGGGCGTGAGCTGGAGCAGGAAGGCACCGAGCTTGCCGGCGTCTGAGAGTGGCTCGACCTCGGCGAGCAGGCTGTCGATCATCTCGGCTTCGAGATCGTTGGTGAGCTTGACGCGCCCGCGCGACGTGGTCTCGGCCGCGTCGCGCAGGTCGGGCGGGAGCGAGTCGAGCGACGCGGAGTGGCGCGAGAGCAGGCGGTGGAGCTTGATGTCGAAGGTGAACCCCGGCGGCGTCACCTTCGCCCATCGCTCCACGGCCTCGCGCTTGGGCAACGCGTAGAAGCTCGAGTTGAGCTCGACGGCCTCGAAGCGCTCGGCGTACCACGGGAGGCGGTCGCGAGCCGGGAGGCCTTCCGGGTACCAATCCTCGACGAAGCCGGGGTCGGCCCAGCTCGAGGTGCCGACGGTGATGCCGCTCACGTGCTCGATAATGCGAGCGGGAAAGGCGCGCTCGTGTCGTCCGAGGCGCCGTCGATCCTGCAACGGTGCCCGCAGTCGAACGACCTAACGAAGAGACCGTTCATGCTCTCCTGGAGACGGTAAAGGATCTCCTCCGCTCGGAAGAGGCCCGGGCGACGAGCCTGAACACGCGCGGCTCGGGCTTGGCTGGCTTCATCGGAATCATCGTCTCGCTCTCGGTAACCGTAGGTCGAGACGTCCTATCGGCGGACATGGCGCTGAGCGCTCGATTGCTGGCGATCGTTGTCTTCGTAGCCGCGTTGGGTGTTCTTGTCGCATCGGTGATCATCGTGGTCGTTCGAGTCCTTGCTCCTGTGTCGTATCGAAACATCGCCATGTCCGAAATCAGCCGCTACGCGCTGCCCGAGTTCGTCCAGCAGGGGAAGGTCATGGTCGAAGGTCGCACGATGAGGGGACTGATCGACGCCCTGGCGAGTGAGCGCGACCGCAACGACCAAAGGCTCGCTCGCTGGGGAGGGCCTACAACCTTCTGGTTGCCGCCCTCTGCCTTGTCGCCGGCGAGGCGATTATCCTCGCTCTCGACGCCGCGAAGATCCTGTGAGCCAAGAAGAAAGCAAGCCCCGGAACCACAAGTCGACCCCCGGTCCATGAGCCTCAGTCGCTTCCGTCCGGAGCCCAGGACGCCGAGCCGGAGGCATCTCCATTCGCGCCCGCCGAAACCGAGATCATTCAGAAGGACGACGGGCATGATGAACCTGCGTTTCCGAAGGCGGAGACCGAGGAGTTTCTCGGAGGGGACGACATGGACCCCGATCGCTCTATCCTGTTGAGCAATGGCGACGACTGACAACCAACAGACGACGGGTGAGGCCGCGGTCAGCCCCTTCGAGCTACCGGCGATGTCGGATGCATATCCGCTCGATAGGGTGGAACGGCAGACCATTGACGATCTCCTCGACAAGTTCGCGCGGGAGCGAGCCGAGCGGTCGCAAGCGTCTGACTTGGACCGGCCGACCGGCCGAGTTCGCCGCTTTCTAGAGCCCTAGCGCCCCCTGCATCCGAAGGAGTGGCCGGTCGGCGCGACCGCGCGGAGCTCATCCGCCACGCCACCGCCACTCGCCGCGGCCGCCACGCGCTCCGGAACCTCCCTCCCTTCCCCCGCCTCCGAGCTCCACACTCGACCCGGCTCGATGGGGCGCACCTCGCCGAGCGGCAGGTCGGGTCGCTCGAGCCGGCGAACCGCGTTGCACAGGATGTTGGTGACGTCCTCGCGGCGCTCGAGCTTTCCGTCGGCGAGCACGAGCGGCTCGGCGCGAACGGCGAGGCGGCAGCGCTCGTACACCGGCGGCGGCACGATCAGGTTGATCGTCCCGTGCTCATCCTCGAGCAGCATGAAGGTCACCCCGCGGGCGGTGGCGGGGCGCTGGCGCGCGACTACGAGCCCCGCCACCCGTACCCGTGCGCCGTCGCGTGCGCGTGCGAGCGCAGCGCTCGAGAGCACGTCCTCGCCGAGGCCCGGCCGCATGAGCTCGAGCGGGTGCTCGCGCAGGGTGACCTTGGTCGACCCGTAGTCGGCGAGCATGCGCTCCCACGGCGTCATCGCGCGCAGCGCGGGCGCGGGCGCGGGCTCAAGGGGGAGCGCGAGCTGAGTGCCGTCCCGGCTCTTCGGCCCGGTGGCCAGGGCGGGCGGCGAGGCCCCGAGGAGCCATAGGGCGCGGCGACGGACGTGGAGGCTCGCGTCCGTGTCGGCCGGGGACGCTGCATTCTCAAGCGCACCATCGACGAGCGCGTCGCACGCACCCGCCCACGCGAGCCGCTCGAGCGCATCCCCGTGCGCCGCACAGCGCGCGGCTAGCTCGGTCACCGATTGAAACCCTCCCCCCCGCTCCCGCTCGACCACGAGCTCGCGCACGTCCTCCTCCCGCACCCCGGCCACGTAGCCGAGCCCGATTCGCACGGCGAGACCGGTCGTGGCCGGCTCGAGCACCTCACGCTCAACGGCACACTCGACCCCACTCCGAACGACGCACGGTGGCAACACCTCCACCCCCCGCCGCTGCGCTTCGTGCACCAGCGAGTCCGGCGGGTAGAACCCCATCGGCTGCTCGTTCAGCAGACCGCTCAGGAACTCGGGCCCGTAGTGGACCCGCAGCCAGGTCGACTGGTAGGCGAGCAGGCCGAACGCCGCCGAGTGCGCCTTGGGAAAGCCGAAGCCCGAGAACCCGACGATCTGCGCGTAGACGCGCTCGGCGACCTCGCGCGAGGCCCCGCGCGCCATCGCTCCGTCGACGAACTTGACCTCGTAGGAGCGCATCGCCGCCTCGGAGCGTTTCTTCGACATCGCTCGCCGCAGGCCCTCGGCCTCGCCCGGGGAGAAGCCCGCAAACGCCATCGCCACCTCGATCACCTGGTCCTGGAAGACGATCGCCCCGAGCGTGTCGCGCAGGACGGGCTCGAGCGAGGGGTGCTCATAGGGGACCTCGTAGCTCGGGTCGGCGCGCAGCGCCTTGCGCCGCTCGATGTAGGGATGGACGGCGCCGCCGAGGATCGGGCCGGGACGCACGAGCGCCACCTGCACGGTCAGGTCGTCGAGCGACTCGGGCCGCGTGCGCTTGAGCATCTGCATCTGGGCGCGGCTCTCGATCTGGAAGACCCCCATTGTCTCGGCGGCCTGGATCTCCTCGTACACCTTGCGGTCATCGAGCGGGATGCGCGAGAGGTCGATCCGCTCGCCGCGTACGTGCGCGATCTCCTCGACGCAGCGCTCGACCGCCGAGAGCATCCCCAGGCCGAGCAGGTCGAGCTTGAGGAAGCCGGCCTCGCCGCAGGAGTCCTTGTCCCACTGGACCATCTGGCGGCCCTCCATGGCCGCGGGCTGGATCGGGCACAGCTCGGCGAGCGACTCGGTGGAGATGACCATCCCGCCCGAGTGCTGGGTGACGTGGCGGGGAAGCTGCTGGGCGTCGCGCACGAGCCGGGCGAGGGCGCGCCAGCGCGGCGAGGTCGCGCGCCGCTCTCCCACGCACGCGGCGATCTCGCGCTCGATGTCGCCCGGCTCCCACGGGTCGACGGCGCGCGCCAGGCGCTCGACCTCGACCGGCGGCAGTCCGAGCGCCTTGCCGAGGTCGCGCACCGCCGAGCGCGAGCGGTAGGTGGCAAAGGCGGCGACGAGCGCTGAGCGGTCGCGGCCGTAGCGCTCGTGCACGCGCGGGATGAGGACCTCGCGGATGTCACGCGGGAAGTCGAGATCGATGTCGGGGAGCGCTGAGATATCCTCGTTGAGGAAGCGCCCGAGGAAGAGGTCGCACTCGACCGGGTCGACGTGCGAGAGGCCGGTCAGGTAACAGACGATCGACGACACGCTCGACCCGCGACCGCGCCCGGGCGGAAGCAGCGCGCGCGCGCTGTCGCGCCCGCGCACCTCGCAGGCGACCTCGCGCGCGAGCTCGAGCATGTCGCGGTGGAGCAGGAAGAAGCCGGAGAGCTTGAGGTGGCGGATGACCGCGAGCTCCTTTTCCAGCCTGTCGCCGGCGTCGTGGCGGCTCGTACGGCCCGCGTAGCGGTCCTCGAGGCGGGCGCGGCAGAGCTCGGCTAGACGGCGATCGGCGGTCTCGTCGTCGGCGCCGGGATAGCGGTAGCCGAGGTCCTCGGTCAGGTCGAAGCGCAGACGCTCGGCCAGACGCCCCGACTCGTCCACGGCCTCGGGGTGGTCTGAGAAGCGCTCGGCCATGCGCTCGGGCGGCGCGAGCACGTGCGCGCGGTTGCCGCGCCGCAGCGGCTCCGACTCGTCGAGGGTGGCGCGGTGGCGCACGGCCACGAAGGCGTCCTGGAGCGCGGCGCGTGCGGGATCGTGGGAGTGGACGTTGCCCGTGGCCACCCCCGGCACCCCG
>JACCUC010000062.1 GCA_013812065.1 Thermoleophilaceae bacterium
GGACGCAGCCGCCGCGACGGACGTCGCGGTCCTCGGGCGGCCAGGCGAGCCAGCTCGCGCCGCGCGAGCGCGCGCTCGGCCTCGGTGAGCTGGGCGAAGTCCTTGTCGCGTAGAAGCTCCTCCGTGCTCGCGGCGGCGGGAACGGCCTCGAGCCCCACCGGTTCCTCCCTCACGCGCGCGGGATCCGGGACCGACACCCGCGGAAGCACGAGACGCGCCTCGTCGGGGAGCTCGGCGGCAGGCTTGCCGGGCCGTTCCCCGCCCGGCCGTCCGAAGCACGCCTCGAAGGCGGCGTCGAAGACGGCGAGATCGTCGCGCCGCGAGCACAGGGCGACGCGCAGGGCGTGGTAGGCGTCGTCGCGCGAGGCCGGATCGACCGCCGCGAGCGCCCGGTGGGCCGCCAGCAGCTCTCCGACGCCGAGCCGCACGCCTCCGGCGCGCAGCGAAGCGGCGAGCAGCCCCAACCGGGCGGTGACGGAGACCGCAGCGCTCGCGCCCCAGCGGAGGGCAGTCGGGGGGCGTCCCCCCGACAGGAGCCCGCGAAACGGGCGCTCAGACACCGGCGAGCACCCCGCTCTCGCGCACCCGCTCGAGATCCTCGCGCACCTTGAGCGCCACCCCGAGCGTCTCCTCCAGATCGGAGTCCTCGCCGATCGCGAGCAGCGCCCGTGCCCAATCGATCGTCTCCCCCACTCCGGGGAGCTTGTACAGCTCCTCGCCGCGCAGGCGCGCCACCGCGTCGCACACACGCGCGGCGATGTCCTCCGGCACGCCCGGTAGGCGCGCTCGGACGATCTCCGCCTCGCGCTCGCGCGACGGATACTCGATCCAGTGGTAGAGGCAGCGGCGCTTGAGCGCGTCGTGGAGCTCGCGCGTGCGGTTCGAGGTCATGACCACGAGCGGGCGGCCGGCCGCCGCGATGGTCCCGAGCTCGGGGATCGTGACCTGAAAGTCCGAGAGGAGCTCGAGCAGGAACGCCTCGAACTCGTCGTCGGCACGATCGATCTCGTCGATCAGGAGCACCGCCGGACCGGCGTGCTCGAGCGCCTCGAGCAGGGGCCGGCGGAGCAGGAACTCGGGCGAGAAGAGGTCGGCGGTCGGCGCCGCGGCAGCCCCCGGGCCGCGTCCCTCCGCCGCCCGGACGGCAAGCAGCTGGCGCCCGTAGTCCCAGTCGTAGAGCGCCTGCGAGACGTCGATCCCCTCGTGGCACTGGAGACGGATCAGGCGCGCGCCCTCGGCACCCGCCAAGGCCTTGGCCACCTCGGTCTTGCCGACGCCCGCCTCCCCCTCGAGCAGCAGCGGCTGCTCGAGGGCGGCCGCGAGGTAGACGGCGACCGCCAGCCCGCGGTCGGCGAGGTAGCGCTCCCTCGCGAGCGCGTCGCCGACCGCCTCGACCGATCCGAGCAAGCGCGCCCCCCTACGCCGCGGTGAGTCCCGCGGCCTCCTCGAGCGCGCGCCGGGTGAGTACACGCGCGAGATGGCGCTTGTACTCCGGCGTGGCGTTCAGGTCCCCGGGAGGCCCGGTCCCCTCGGCCGCAGCCTCGGCGGCGCGCGCGATCGAGTCGGCGTCGAGCGCGGAACCGCGCAGCGCCTCCTCGACCGCGGTCGCCCGCAATGGAACCGAGCTCATGTGGGTCAGGCCGACGCGCGCGTCCTCACACGTCCCGTTGTCCGCCTTGACGAGCGCGCAGACCCCGACCATCGCCCAGTCCTCGGCACGGCGCGTGAACTTGCGATAGCCGAAGCCGTAGTCGGTCAGCGCGGGCAGCCGAACCTCGGTCATCACCTCCCCCTCGCCGACCGCGGTCGTCAGGTAGTCCTGAAACAGCTCGGCGGCGGGGATCTCGCGTGTGCCGTCGGACCCCTCCACGCCCACCGAGCCCTCGCAGGCGAGCAGCACGGCGGGAAGATCCGAGGCCGGATCGCCGTGGGCCAGCGATCCCCCGATGGTCCCCCGATGGCGCACCTGGCGGTCGGCGATCAAGCCCGCCGCGTGCGAGATGAGCCCGAGCTCCGGCTCGTCCTCGAGGTCGGCGTGGCGGGTCATCGCCCCGATCCGCAGCGTTCCGTCCGCTCGCTCGACTCCGCGCAGACCCGGCACCCGCCTGAGGTCGACGAGCATCGTCGGCGCGGCGAGGCGCAGCTTCATGAGCGGCAGCAGCGAGTGGCCGCCCGCGAGCAGCTTGGCGTCCTCGCCGCCCTGCACGAGCGCGTCGATCGCCTCCTCGAGCGAGTCGGGAGCCGCATACTCGAACTCGACGGGGATCACGCCGCACCTCCCTCGCCGGGCGAGGTGGGGCCTGAGCCCGCCGCGCCCCGTCCGTGCTCGTCGAGCGAGCGGCCCTGCTCGGTGCGCGCCGGCCCGCCGCCGTCTCTTCCGCGCGCCTCCTCGATCGCCTGCCACACCCGCATCGGGGTGAGCGGCATGTTCATGTAGGTCACCCCAAGCGGCTTGAGCGCGTCGGTCACGGCGTTCACCACCGCAGGCGACGCGGCGATGGTCCCCGCCTCACCCACGCCCTTCACGCCGAGCCGGTTGACCGGTGAGGGGGTCTCGGTGCGATCGGTCTCGAACATCGGCACCTCGGCCGCGGTGGGCAGCGCGTAGTCCACGAACGAGCCGGTCACGAGCTGACCCTCGTCGTCGTAGACGATCTGCTCGTAGAGGGCCTGGCCGATCCCGTGCGTGACGCCGCCGTGGATCTGGCCGTCGATCAGCATCGGGTTGATCGCCGGGCCGCAGTCGTCCACCGCCACCCAGCGCACGATCTCGACCTTTCCGGTCTCCACGTCGACCTCGACCACGCACGCGTGGGCGCCGAACGGGAAGACGAAGTTCTCCGGGTCGTAGAAGTCCGTCTCCTCGAGGCCGGGCTCGATGTCGGTCGGAAGCTCCTGAGGGGGGATGTGGGCCGCCCCGGCGATCTCGGCCATGGTCATCGCCTTGTCGGGCGAGCCGCGGACCTGGAACTTCCCGTCGCTCAGCTCGATGTCCTCGGGAGCGGCCTCGAGCAGGGCGGCGCAGATGCGCTTGGCCTTCTCCTGGACCTTGACGGCGGCGCGGCCGACGGCCTCGCCGCCCACCGCGAGCGAGCGTGAGCCATAGGTGCCCCAGCCCATCGGGCCCTGGTCGGTGTCGCCGTGGAGGACCTCGATGTTGGCGGGATCGATCCCGAGGCGGTCCGCCGCGATCTGGGCGAAGCCCGTGTCGTGGCCTTGGCCGTGCGGAGAGGCGCCGGTGTAGACCGTCGCCGAGCCGCGCGGGTGCACGCGGACGACCGCCGACTCCCAGAACGCGGATTGGAGGCCGACGCCCTGGGGCCCCACCGCCCGGGACGGCGCGAGCCCGCAGACCTCGACGTAGGTCGAGAGGCCCACCCCGCGATACACGCCGCGTTCGCGGCCTTCGGCCTGCTCGCGCCGGAACCCGTCCATGTCGAAGTTCTCGAGCAGCTTCTCGAGCGAGCCGTGGTAGTCGCCCGAGTCGTAGACGATCCCGAGCGGCGTCTCGTAGGGAAAGCTCTCCTTCGGGATGAAGTTGCGCCGGCGGATCTCGGCGGGATCCAGGTCGAGCTCCGCGGCGAGCTGATCGATCATCACCTCGATCCAGTGCGTGGCCTCGGGCCGGCCCGCGCCACGGACCGCATCGGTGGCGAACTTGTTCGTGAACACGCCCTCGAATTCGAGCTGGATGTTGGGGATCTCGTAGCAGCCCCCCATGACCGGGAAGCCGAGCTCGGGGATGAACGGGGTCAGAAGCAGCTGGTAGGCGCCGAGGTCGCAGACGTGGCGCGCCTTGAGGGCCGTGACCTTCCCTTCCCGGTCGGCTCCGAGCGTCACGTAGTTGATCTGGTCGCGCCCGTGGTGGGTGGTCGTCATGTGCTCGGAGCGGGTCTCGGTCCACTTGACCGGCCGCCCGAGCCTCCTGGCCAGGGCGAGCATCAGCGCCTCCTCGCCGTACACCTGGAGCTTCGAGCCAAAGCCGCCGCCCACGTCCGGAGCGACGACGCGGATCCTGTCCTCCGCCATCCCGAGCATCCCGGCCAGGACGAAGCGCGCGATATGGGGGATCTGCGTCGAGGAGTAGAGCGTCAGGCCGTCGCCGTGCGGGTCGGCTATCGACGAGCGCGGCTCGATCGGAGCGCCCGCGGTGCGGTGGTTGACGATCCGCCGCTCGACCGTCACCTCGGCCTCGCGCAGAGCGGCCTCGGCGTCGCCGCCGGCCACGCCCCATTGGTGCGTCCGGTTCGTCCCGAAGTCCTCCCACACGAGTGGTGAGCCGTCCTCGAGCGCCTTCTCGGGGTCGACGACCGCGGGCTTGGGGTCGTACTCGACGATCACGTCCTCGGCGGCGTCGACGGTCGCGTAGCGGTCGGTGCCGACCACGACCGCCACCGCCTGGCCCACGTGCTTGACCTCCCCGCGGGCGAGCGGCAGGTTCAGAGGGGTCTTGATCTCGACGCCCGGCGGACTCCACACCATCGCCAGTCCCTGCTCGAACTCGCGGGCCAGATCGTCGCCCGTGAACACCTCGACCACGGAGGGGTGGTCGCGGGCCGCCGTCACGTCGATCGAGGCGATCGTCGCGTGCGCCTCGGGTGAGCGCACGATCGCCGTGTGGAGCATCCCGGGCAACGTGATGTCGTCGACGTAGTTGCCCTGGCCCGTGATCAGCGGCGGGTCCTCCTTGCGGCGGATCGCCTGCCCGACCCAGCCGGTGCCCGGCGTCCGGGATTCCTCGGCGCTGCTCACGCAGCCACCTCCCGGCTCTGGCCGGCCTGGGCTGCCGCCTGGACCGCCTTGACGATGTTGTGGTAGCCCGTGCACCGGCACAGGCTGCCCTCGAGCGCCTCCCGGACGTCGTCCTCGGACGGATCGGGGTTTCGCTTCAGCAGGTCGGCTCCGGCCATGATCATCCCCGGCGTGCAGTAGCCGCACTGCAGGCCGTGGTGCTCCCAGAAAGCCTCCTGGAGCGGGTGGAGGCTGCCGTTCTGCGCGAGGCCCTCGATCGTGACGATGTCGGATCCGTCGGCCTGCACGGCGAGCACCGTGCAGGTCTTGACCGCCTCGCCGTCCAGATGGCAGGTGCACGCCCCGCAGTTGGTGGTGTCGCAGCCGACGTGCGCCCCCGTCAGACCGAGCTCGTCGCGCAGGAAATGGATGAGCAGCAGCCGCGACTCGACCTCCCGCTCCTTGATCTCGCCGTTGACGGTGATGCTCACCGAAACCCTCACGCTCATCTCAGTCTCCTCCGCCTCTTCCCCTCCTCGGATGGAGATCGTATTCCCCGGGCGAATGGCGGACAAGCTTCGGTCTCGCAGGATCGGCTACTTCGTGAGGAGTGCTTGCGGCCACCGACCCGGCGCTATGGTGATGGCCCTTCGCCGTCCCCGGCGAGCAGCCGTGGCCGATTACTCATCGTTTAGAGCCTCAGGCATCCTCAGGAGCACATGGCCAGTCGCAAGGAAGAGAAGGAGCGCCTGCGCGCCGAGCGCGAGGAGCGCGAGCGCGAGGCCGCGGCCGGAGCCCGCCGCAGGCGCCTCGTGGGCTACGGCGCGGGCGGAGCGCTCGCCCTGGCGGCGGTGGTGGCGATCGTCGTCGTGGCGCTCGCCGGGGGCGGTGGTGGAGGCGACGGCGCGGGCGGCTCGAGCGGCGGGCCCGCCGGGCCGAGCGCCGGCGACTATCCCGACGTCCCGGTCCCGCCCCAGCGGGTGGCCGACCTCGACCAGGCGGCCCGGGCGGGGGGCTGCACGACGAAGAGCTTTCGCAGCGAGGGCGGCAACCACGTCACCGAGCCGGTGCGGTACGGATCGAACCCGCCGCACTCCGGGCCACACAACCCTGTGCCGGCCGACGACGGCGTCTACGACAAAGCCCCTCGCACCGAGGCTCTCGTCCACGCGCTCGAGCACGGCCGGATCGTCATGCAGTTCCGTCCCCAGGCCTCGGACGAGGTCAAGGGCCAGCTGAAGTCGCTCTTCGACGAGGACCCCTCGCACATGCTGCTCGTCCCCAACGCACGCATGCCCTACGAGGTCGCCGCCACCGCGTGGACGAACGTACTGGGCTGCCGGAAGGCCACGCCCGCCGTGTTCGACGCGATCCGGGCCTTCAAGGTCCGCTATCGAGACCGCGGACCCGAGTACGTGCCCTGACTGCTTCGCGCGCGCGCGACGCTCGAACGTGGGCCGTCTCGCGCCGCCGCGAAGGAGTCGCCGAGGAGGAGAGAATCGTGAGGGCGAGGCCTTGCACCCTGTGAAGGTCGCAACATCCGAGCCCCGAAGGTGTTCGGTACCGGGATGAAAAGAGCTCTCCTCACCCTCCTCATAGCCAGCTCCCTGACCGGGGCCGTGGCCATCGCCGCGCCGGCGCTGTCGACGCTCCCCTACATCCCCGAGCCGGTCGAGTTCGAGCTTGCGCCCACCGGTGCCGCGGCCGGACAGGAGGCCTCGGGCGACGTCGTCTCGCGCCCGCTCGATCCCCCGAAGCGCTTCGACCTGGTCGGGCTGCGCTGGAGTGGGGGGGACGCGGAGGCCGACATCGAGCTGCGCGTGCGCCCCGAGGGCGGCCCGTGGAGCGACTGGGCCGAGGCGACGCCAGACTCCGGTGACGCGCCCGACCCCGGCCGCGGTGAGCCGGAGGCCAAGCGCGTATCCGCCCCGGTCTGGGCAGACGGAGCCGACGAGGTCCAGTACCGGACCTCCGAGCGCCTGCGGGGGGTGAAGCTCGAGTTCATCAACACGACGGGGACCGCGACCGCCGCCGACCGCGCCGAAACCGCGGTGCGCAAGGCGGCCAACAAGGGCGTCGCCGGGGTGGCCGGCCTCTTCAGGGCGGGCGCGGCCACGCGGCCGTCCATGGTCAGCCGATCCGAGTGGGGCGGCGACCGCTACTGCCGCCCCCGCAAGTCGGCCGGCACGGGCTCAGTCAAGGCGGTCTTCGTGCACCACACGGCGGGCTCGAACCGCTACTCGAGCTCAGACGGCCGGTCGATCGTGCTCGGCATCTGCCGCTATCACAGAAACTCGAACGGCTGGGACGACATCGGATACAACTTCCTGGTCGACAAGTACGGACGGCTCTACGAAGGGCGGGCCGGCGGCGTCAATCGCGCGATCGTCGGCGCCCACGCCCAGGGCTGGAACGCCCAGTCGACGGGGGTCGCCAACCTCGGGAACTTCTCGAACGGCGGTCAGTCGTCGGCCGCCCTAAGGGCCATGGACCGCCTGATCAGCTGGAAGCTCGACATCCACGGCACGCCCCGTGGCGGCCGGACCACGCTCGTCTCCGCAGGCGGCGGGACCAACCGCTACCGATCGGGCACCCGCGTCGGGTTCAACCGCATCTCGGGGCACCGCAACGGTAACCACACCGAGTGTCCGGGAGACCGGCTGTACGACCAGCTTCCGCGCCTTCGCCGGGGCGTCGAGTCGGGCTCGCGGACCACCGAGCAGATCGTCGACAACGCGGACTCGTCCCGCTTCGCTGCCTCCGGCCGCTGGAGCACCAGCACCCGCGCGAGCGCCGCGAAGCGGGGGGCCAACTTCCGCTACGCCGCGCCCGCACCGATGAACGACCCCGCGAGGTTCCGCCTGTGGGCGCCGCGCACCGGCCGCTACGCCATCTACATCTGGCATCCCTCTCACCGGGACTACTCCTCGAGCGCCCCCGTCGGGGTCGAGACGCGCGCCGGACGGAGGTGGAGACGCCTCGACATGCGCACCGGAGGGGGACGCTGGGTCCCGCTCGGCGAGTACTCCCTCGCGGCCGGTGAGGAGCCGCGCGTGCTTGTCTCGCGCTGGACCTCCGCCCGCGGCTGGCTCGTCGCCGACGCCGTACGGATGGTCGGCGGCTAGATGGCTGATCTGAACGCCGCCCGGTCGCCCGCGTCCGGGGGCGACCGGGCCTTCGGTCCGGGTCACTAGCACTCGACCGGCCTCGGGGGCATCCGCGCCATGCGCGACCTGGTCGTCTACGGGGCGAGCGGCTTCGGCCAGCAGGTGATGTTCTGGATCGAGGACGCGAACGTCGCCGATCGTCGCTTCGAGATCCTCGGGTTCGTCGACGACGACGCGGCGATCCACGGCGAGCGACGAACGGATCACCCCGTGCTGGGCGGCCGCGACTGGCTCGTGCGACGGGCCGAGGCCGGTCCGCTCGACGTGGTGCTCGGAATGGCGGGACCGGCGGTGAAGGAGCAGATCGCCGACGGGCTCCCGGAGATCGGGGTCGAGTTCCCGCCGATCGTGCACCCGAGCGCGGTGGTCTCGCGTCACGCCGTACTCGGGCGGGGAGCGCTCGTCGGCCCGGGCAACGTCCTGTCGGTCAACGTCCGACTCGACGCGTTCGTGACCGTGAACACGGCGTGCACGCTCGGCCACGACGCCCGCGTCGGCCGCTACGCCACGCTCCTGCCGGGGGTCAACGTGTCGGGGCACGTGATCCTCGGCGACGGGGTGAGCGTCGGCACCGGAGCGGCGATCGTGCAGGGAGTGGAGATCGGCGCGGGCGCCACCGTGGGCGCGGGCGCCACCGTGGTCGGCGACCTTCCGGCCGGGTGCGTGGCCGTGGGAACCCCGGCGCGACCTCGGCAGGCGCGCCCCTGAGGGCGCCGCTCCGCGTGGCCCTCGAGCTCGGCGACGGGAGGGGGCTGCGCCGTCACCCCTGCGGCCGCCAGCCGCCCGTCTCGCCACGGTAGAGACCCCGTCCGCTCACCAGGAGGCGCACGGTGAGAGCGAGGATCTCGAGGTCGAGCGCGAGCGAGCGATGGTCGACGTACCAGATGTCGAGCTCGATCCGCTCGTGCCACGGCAGGCTCGCCCGGCCGTTCACCTGTGCCCAGCCCGTGATCCCGGGACGGACCTCGAGCCGGCGGCGTTGCCGGTCGGTGTACTGCTCGACCTGGGCCTGGATGGTCGGGCGTGGCCCGACGAGGGCCATCTCGCCGCGCAGCACGTTGACCAGGTTCGGCAGCTCGTCGAGCGACAGGCGACGCAGCAGGGCGCCGACCCGGGTGATGCGAGGGTCGCCCTGGTCGACGGCGATCCCCGCCCCGAGCCACTCCGCCCCCGAGACCATCGTGCGCAGCTTGATCAGGTCGAACGGCTCCCCGCGACAGCCGACGCGGCGCTGGCGGTAGAGCGCTGGGCCACCGCTCTCGAGGCGGATCGCGAGCGCGGCCCCGACGAGGAGCGGAGCGCTGAGGGCGAGCGCGAGGGCGGCGAGGGCGCGGTCGAGCGGTGGGCTCACCGGGTCCCTTCGGCGCGATCCCAGAAGGTCGGGGTGCCGGCGCGCAGGTGGTCCCACAGACCGGCGGCAAGGGCCGCGGTGACGAGCACGTAGTAG
>JACCUC010000100.1 GCA_013812065.1 Thermoleophilaceae bacterium
GAGGAGCAGGTCTTCCGCATCGACCACTTCCTGGGCAAGGAGGCCGTGCAGAACATCCTCGCCCTGCGCTTCGCCAACGGCATGTGGGAGCCGGTGTGGAACCGCGAGCACATCGAGCACGTCCAGATCGACGTGCCCGAGACCCTCGGGCTGACCACCCGTACCGCCTTCTACGAGGCGACGGGCGCGTTTCGCGACATGGTCGTCACCCACCTCTTCCAGCTGCTCGGCTTCGTGGCCATGGAGCCGCCGACGGCGCTGAGGGCACGGGAGCTCGTGGCGGAGAAGACCAAGGTCTTCCACGCCATGCGCCCGCTCTCGCGGGACGACCTCGTGCGCGCCCAGTACTCGGGCTACCGCGACGAGCCCGGCGTGGCGCCGGGCTCGGAGACCGAGACGCTCGCGGCCGCCCGGGTGTGGATCGACAACTGGCGCTGGGCCGGCGTGCCGTTCTACCTGCGCACGGGCAAGCGGATGGCCGAGGGGCGGCGCCTGGTCACCATCGCCTTCCGCGACGCCCCGACGAGGATGTTCCCGAGCGGCTCCGGCGTCGAGGAGCAGGACCCCAACCATCTCAGCTTCGACCTCGGCGATCCGGGCATCCTCTCGCTCGGCTTCCAGGCGAAGACACCCGGGCCGGGGATGGAGGTCGAGCACGCCGATCTCACGTACTCGTTCGCCTCGGCGCGCAGGCAGGACCGGTCGCTCGAGGCCTACGAGCGCCTCATCCACGACGCGATGGTCGGCGACCACACGCTGTTCACCACGGCGGACGGCGTGGAGCGGTTGTGGGAGCTCTCCGACGGCGTTCTCTCCAACCCGCCGCCGCTGCACCGCTACGCGCCCGGTAGCTGGGGTCCGCCAGAGGTCGACGAGCTGATCGCCCCGCACGAATGGCACCTGGGCGGTCGTCGCCATTGAGAACCCGTGGCCGCGACGCCTTGCTCTCGCCTTGCGGGCTGGCTAAGCCGCGTTTCCCCGGCGCGAGAGGAGCCGGCCGACCGCCCCCATGAGCTCGTCCGTGCGCTCGGCGAGCTCCTCGTCTCCGGCCCCGACGACGCAGTGGCGGGCGTGCTCGTCGAGCAGGCCGAGGGCGATCTTGTCGAGCGCGGCTTGAGCTGCGCTTATCTGCGTGAGGACGTCGATGCAGTAGCGGTCCTCCTCGACCATCCTTGCAACCCCGCGTACTTGGCCCTCGGCGCGCGCGAGGCGCCCTAGCAGCTGGTCCTTGGTCGCGCTGTAGCCGCGTGTGGCCGACATCAGCTCAGGCCCGCCCGGCGACGTTCACCGGAGCCGACCCCCTCGGTGACCAGACCGGCGTACTTGCGCTCCCTGACCTCCTCCATGGTCGCGATCTCGCGCCGCTGGGCGGAGACGATCTCCTCGGCCAGCTTCCGAAGCTCGGCGTCCTGGGTCCGGGCGAGCACGGCCCTGGCCATCGCCACCGCACCGCGGTGGTGGGGCACCATCTCGGCGATGAAGGCGCGGTCGGCGGGCGGAGGCGACTTGCTCACGGGCGTAGCCCCGCCCATGTGGTCCATCCCGGCCTCTTGGGCGGAGAGGCCGAGCTGCATGTGAGCGCCCTCGTCCGGCTCGAGCGGCTCGTCGAAGAGCCGCTGATGGATGCGCTCCATCTGGCCGATCTCGGCCGCCTGCGTCTCGATGATCGCGTCCTTGATCTTGCGGATCTTGGGGTCCTCCAGCCGTCCCTGGGCGGCCTCGGCCATCTCGATTGCGGAGCGGTGGTGGGGCACCATGGCCGACAGGAAGGCCCGTTCAGACTGGGCATTCTGGTCGCCGCCCGCGCCGCACCCGGCGGCGAGGACGAGCACAGCAAGGGAGCTGAGGGCGAGGATCACGGGACGGCGGCGCATCGACTTCTCCTAGTGCTGGTGGTACTCGTGAACGAGCGCATGGCCCTTGCCCCGGGCCAGCATGTAGCGGTTGGCCCACCACGCGAACGGGAAGGCGACGGCGAATCCGAGGGCGACCGAGCCCCACAGCAGCGGATCGAGGACGCTCGCCTCCATGGCCCCGGGCACGAGGAAGACGACGAGGTTGTCGATCACCTCCATGATCGCGATCGAGACGGTGTCGGTCGCAAGGATGATCGGCAGCGCCGCGGCGAACGTGAGCCCCGCCCGAAGGAGCGGGATCGAGGTGAGCGTGTAGCCGAAGAGGAAGGCGAGCCCGACGGCGAGGCCGATCTGCCCGAGGTTGCTCCAGCCGAGCGCCGTGGCGATCGCCATGCCGGTCACCTCACCGGCCGCGCAGCCGGTGAGGCAGTGCACCGTCGCGCTGACCGCCAGGCGGTTGAGGGACCCGTCGTCGTGGTCGTGCCCTCCATGCTCGTCGTGGGGCGCCGCCGCGGGGTCCGTTTCCTGAGAAGCGTGCGTCTCGGTGCTTGCCATCTCCCACTCTCCTGTCCGGGGCCACGCACGCTAGCAAATACCCCAGGCAGGTAAACCATGATGGTCGGTCCTTTGAGCCGACCGAGCGTAGGCGCCTGCCGCCGACCCTAATCCTCGACGGGTTCGAGCTCGTACGAGCCGCAGTTGCTGCAGCTCCCCCCCTGCGAGCCGGGGGAGAGCGTCGCGGTGACGTGCGTTCCGCACGAGCGGCACCGGCGGCGTACCTCGCCCAGCACGGTCGCAGAACCGCTCGACGTTCGAGGCTCGGCGGCCGGTATGGCCCCGCGCGCAATCAGCGCCGGGGGTTGCGCCCCCCCGCCCCGCTCCTCGTCGAGCACGGCGCGCAGGGCACGGACGACGAGCGGGTCGAACTGCGTCCCGGCGTTGGCCTCGACCTCGCGCTCGGCCTCCGTTGCGGACATGGCGGCCCGGTAGGGGCGATCGCTCGTCATCGCGTGGTAGGCATCGCAGACGAACGTGATCCGACTGGCAATCGGAATCTCCTCGCGCTTGAGTCCGTCGGGGTATCCCGTTCCGTCGAAGCGCTCGTGCTCGGCGCGCACCGCCGGAGCGAGGTGGGAGAGGCTGTCGGTGCTGGCCACGATTCGCTCGCCCACCGCCGGGTGCTGGAGCATGAGCTGCCACTCCTCTCGGGTCAGCGCACCGCGCTTCTGAAGGACCGAGTCGGGGATCCCGACCTTTCCGATGTCGTGGAGCATGGCGACCTGCTCGGCCTCGAGCACCTCCCTGCGGGAGAGCCCGAGCCGCTCGGCCACCGCGGTGGCGAGGCGGACAACGGTGCGCGAGTGCTCCCCCGTGTAGTGGTCGCGGGCCTCGAGCGCGGCCACGAGGGCACGAATCCCCGACAGCTCGAGCTCGGCACGATGCTCGCGCGCCTCGGCCTCCGAGTGGTCGAGCAGCTCGCCGACGATCCCAGCGAGGAATCGCATCAGTTCGGCCTCACGCTCCGAGAGGTCCGGTTGCGGCCTGGCGCTCAGCGCGCACAGTGAGCCGTACAGGCGGCCGTCGGGGAAGCGCAGGGGTACGCCCACGTAGCCGATGGCGCCACCGTTGCGGACAGGGGCCAGCCCGGCGATCTCGGGCTCGGTGGACGAGTCGGCGACGACGGTCTGGATCCGGCCGTTCAGCATCCGGTCACACAGCGTCTCCGAGAGGGGCAGCTGCGTTCCCGTCTGGAGGCCGAACCCGGTCCCGTCCCCGTGAACGGCGCGAAGGACCTCGCGTCCGTCGACGAGCTGTCCCAGGAACGCGACATCCATGCGCAGCTGGTCGCGCGCGAGCGCCAGGACGCGCTCGACGCGCACGCGCACCTCGCTCGAGAGGCCGTCCCGGTCGGTGTCTCGGGGGGTCGACTCGGCTTGGCGATGTGCAGAGCGACGTCCGCCCGGCGCAGGAGGAGCTCCTTCGAGTCGCCGGCCGCGGGCCAGCAGGCAATCCCGTGGGAGAGCGACAGCCCCTCCTCGACCTCGGCGACCGCGCGCCGTGCGCGTTCGGTCACCTCCTCGGCACCCTGCTCACCTGTCTCCGGGAGCACGAGCGCGAGCTTGTCACCGCCGACGCGGGCCGCCAGGTCGCATGCGCGGCAGACCCCTGCGACGGCGCGCCCGACCTCGCGCAGGACGTGGTCACCTTCCACGTGGCCGCGAGTCCGGTTGATCTGGGCGAGTCCCTCGACGTCCACGAGAACGACGCTCAAACTTCCGCCGTGGCGCCGCGCGCGCTCGATCTCGCGGTCGAGGGCGGCGTGGAAGTCGCGGTAGTTGCGAAGCCCGGTGAGGGGATCCTGGAGGGCGAGCTCATTCAGGTGGTCGGAGTAGCGCCGCAGCTCCTGCTCGGCTTCCTTGCGGACGCTGATGTCCTGGATCTGCGCGACGAAGTGGACGGGCTCCCGCTCGGGACCGCGCACGAGCGAGACGCACAGGAGGCCCCATACGATCGACCCGTCGGGCTTCAGGTAGCGCTTCTCGAGCTCGTAGCGGTCGAGCTCACCCTTCAGGACCCGCTCGACGAGCGCGAGCTCGGCAGATAGGTCGTCGGAGTGGGTGAGTGTCTGGAAGGTCAGGGCGGTGAGCTCCTTCTCCGAGCGCCCGAGCAGCGCGCAGAGCGCATGGTTGGCGGACAGGAAGCCCCCGTCGAGTCCGACGAGCGCCATTCCGACCGGCGCGCTCACGAACGCCCCGTGGAAGCGCTCCCACGCCTCGAGCATGGCGCTCGTTGACCTTGCGCTCGCTGACGTCGCGGGCGATCGAGGCCACGCCGACGAT
>JACCUC010000102.1 GCA_013812065.1 Thermoleophilaceae bacterium
GCGTCGCACCGGTCGCGGGCGGGGGCGGCGCGGCGGGGGCGCGGAGCGGCCGGCGGAGGCATCCGCCCCCACGGCAGAGGAGACCGAGGCCGCCGAGCCCCAGGTCCCCGAGGCCGAGGAGACCGCCGAGCCCGAGCCGGACCCGGAGGCCGAGCTCCGCGCCGGAGTCCTCGACACCCTTCCCAACGGCAGCGGCTTCCTGCGCGGTGCCGCCCTCGCGCCCGATCGCGACGACGTACACGTCTCACCGGCGCAGATCCGCCGCTGCGAGCTGCGGTCCGGCGACGAGATCGCGGGGCCGGTGCGGCCCCCCCGGCGCTCTGAGCGCCACTTCTCGCTCATGCGCGTCGAGACCGTCAACGGCGCCCCGGCCGAGCCGCCCACCGAGCGCCCGGACTTCGACTCCCTTTCGCCCGCCTATGCGACCGAGCGGCTCGCGGCGCCCGAGGAGCTGGCTGCGGTGCCCTTCGGCAAGGGCTCGCGCGTCGCCGTGATCGACCCGCCCGGCGCCGAGGGAGGGTTGCTTCTGCGCCGGCTCGTCCCCGCACTGGCCGAGCGGCATCCTGAGCTGCGCCTCGCGGTCGCGCTCGCCGGAGTCCGTCCCGAGGACGCCGTCGAGTGGCGGCGAGGGGAGATTCCGGTGGTGGGCGGCGGCGCCGACGGCTCGATCGACGACCAGTCGCAGGCGGCCGAGCTCGCCCTTGCACGAGCCAAGCGCGTGGCCGAGGGCGGCGGGGACGCCCTGCTCGTGGTCGACTCGCTCGAGGCCATTGCTCCGGACGCGGCGCGACGGGTGTTCGCGGCGGCCCGCCGGCTGGACGGCGCGGGGACGCTGACCGTGATTGCCACCCTCGCGGTGAGCGACGAGCTCGCCCGGCTCGCCACCACCCGGATCGTGCTCGAGGCCGCGGCGGGGACGCGCGGCGACGAGATGCCGACGGTCTCGGCGGTGTCCGACGCCGTCCGGGCGGACCTGCTCGGCGGATAGCCGCGCGGAGTTCGTCGACTCTCGACCCCCGCCGCGCGCCCGGCGCCGGCGAGGCTGATGCATCCGACCCGCCGGTTACGGTCTTCGGCCCTTCCATGAGGACGGTCGCCACCCAACCGATCACCGTCAGCGAGTACTCCGAGCTCGGCCGCGCCCTGCGGGCGGTCGGACCCGCGGTGATCGAGGGTGAGGTTCAGAAGCCGAGGGCATCCGGGCGCGGGATGCTGTGGTTCTCGCTCACCGACGGTGACGCGGCCCTCTCCTGCAAGGTCTTCCGGGGGCAGGCCCGATCGCTCGAGCACACCCCGCGCGAGGGTGATCTCGTTCAGGTCGAGGTGGAGCGCCCTGACCTGTACGCGGGGAATGGCAAGCTCGACCTGATCGTCGGCCAGGTGGGGCTCGCCGGCGAGGGATAGCTCCTGCTCGCCCGCCAGGAGCTCGTCGCCCGCCTGACCGGCGAAGGGCTGTGCGACCCCACCCGGCGGCGGCTCCTACCGCGGTTCCCGCGCGCGGTCGGAATCGTCGCGGGAAAGGGCTCGGACGGTCTGAGTGACGTGGTCCGCGCGCTCGTCGACCGGTGGCCTTCGGTGCACATCGTAACCTGCCCCACCGCCGTCCAGGGACGCCTGGGCGAGCGGCTCGGCGACCGTGCGCGTGGACGGCTCGACGGAGCTCACCGCGACGCTGCCCACACGGCAGCGCTCATCGCGGCGCGCGACTTCCGCCGCCGCGGATGGCTGCTGGCGAGCACCAGCGCCGGCGCGACGGTGCGCTCCGGCTTCGAGCTGAGGGCTGGAGAGCGCATCGACCTACAGCTGCACGACGGCCGGGCGGACGCGGTCGTCGCGAACGTCGACCCCGAGATCGGGAGGAATCCCCATGAGCCAGACGACTGAGCTCACTTCGAGGCAGGGTACGAGCGTCTCCAGGACATCGCCCGGCGCCTCGGCGAGGAGGAGGTGCCGGTGTCCGAGATGTGCGACCTGTTCGCCGAGGGAAAGGGGCTCGAGCAGGCGCTGACGAGCTACCTCGACACCCAGCGGGAGCGGGTGGAGGCGATCGAGCAGGGGACGGGGGTTCCGTCGTTCCGCGTCATCGCGCCGGCGCCGGCCGATGCGTCCGACGCGGGCGACCTCGCCGTCAGCCGCGCCCAGCCCGCACCGGCGCAGTTGTCAGGTGGGTCGTCCGCAGACGACGACATACCGTTCTGATAAGTGGCTCAGCGCCGATAGCCGACGCCCGCCCAGGACGGCTCGTGCGAGAGCTCGATCGGCTCGGATCCCCGCTCGGGCTGGGCGTAGCCGAAGGTGTGCGTGGCCCCGTCGAAGACCACGTCGAGCTCGCCCTCCTTGACCCGCTGGTCGAGCCACGCGCCACGGAAGACGAGCCGCCGGAGCCAGTGCACGAGCGAGCGCTCGGCGGGGCCGGCGAGCTCGTCCCATGCCTCGTTGACGTGCTCGCCGAGGGCCGAGGCAGGCGCCGAGACCTCGCCGTTCACCGCGAGGTTGACGAGATCCTCCTGTTCCTCGGATTCGAGCGACCCACAAACGAAACCCAGGCGCAATGCCGCCTGCTCGATGCGTTCGAGGAAGTCGTCCTCGTTGAAGGTGAAGCGCAGCTCACCGTACTCGAGCACGTAGTCGGTGCCTGACTCGTAGTTTCCGCGTCGCGTGGTGTCCATGGTCCGCTCGGAGGATTGTCGGCGCCGAGGCGTCGGCATGTTAGGCCGGAGTCCTTCACGACCGCTGGCCTGCAAGACGATTTGCAGCCGAGAGGGGAGAGATTCTCCGCCCCGGGCCTTGGAATGGCATGAACCCGAACGGAGCATCTTCCTCAGTGGTTGTCGTCGAGGACGACGAGGCGCTCGCGACCTACCTGGCCGACAACCTATCGGCCGACGGCTTCCGGGTTGCCTGCGCCCGCAGCGCCGCCGAGGGAATGCGGGCCATCGAGGTTCGCCGGCCTGACCTCGTCGTGCTCGACGTGAAGCTCGGTGACGGCTCGGGTCTGGTCGTGCTGGACCGAGTGCGCACCGGCGACGGGATCGCCGCGCGCATCGATGCACAGCTGCCGGTGATCGTCCTGAGCGGGCGCGGCTCGGAGGCCGATCGGGTCCGGGGCTTCGCCCGCGGCGCGGACGACTACGTGGTCAAGCCGTTCGCCTACGCCGAGCTCCTCGCGCGCATCCGAGCCCTCCTGCGACGGGCGGCCGGGCGGCCGCGGCGAGGCATCTTGCGGGTGGGCGAGCTGAGTCTCGACCCTTCGACGCGCGAGGTGCGTCTCGCGGGCGAGCCGGTTGTGCTCGCGGCCAAGGAGTTCGCCCTGCTCCTCACCCTCGCAACCGATCCGACCCGGGTGCACCTCAAGAACGACCTGCTCCGCGACGTCTGGGGCTACGCCGCCATCGGCACCACCCGCACGCTCGACGCGCACGCCTGCCGTCTGCGCCGCAAGCTCGGCCGCTCGCCGCGCCCGTTGGTACTCAACGTGCGGGGTGTGGGCTACCGGCTGACGGAGGCGGCATGACGCTCTGGGCTGCCGTCGCCGGCTGGGTGCTCGTCGTCTGCCTCGCCCTCCAGGCCGCCCGCCTGGCGCACCGGCTCGACCTCGTCGCCGAGGCCGACCACGAGCTGCGCGGCCCTGTGTCGGCGCTGAGCCTTGCCGTCGAGTCGCTCGGGGGCCGTCCGGAGCTGAGCCGCCGCGCGCAGGCGCTCGAGACCCACCTCGACCGTCTGCGCCTCGGCCTCGCCGACCTGGCGGCGGCACGCTCGGGTCGCCGGGCGGCTCCACGCGACGCCGATGTCGGGCTGGAGGGTTTCGCCCGGGCGGCCGCCGACGCCTGGCAGCCCGCCGCTCGGCGCTCGGGCGGCGAGATCCAGGTCGACTGGCGCGCGGGGGAGGTGACCGCCCGAGCCGACCGGGCCCGCCTGTCGCAGGCGCTCGGCAACGTCCTCGCCAACGCCGTCGAGCACGGGGGCGGCCGTGTCCAGCTGCGAGCCGAGCGCGTCGGCGCTCGGGTCCGCATCGCCGTCCGTGACGAGGGGACGATGTCTCGCCGGGGGGCTGACGAGCAGTCCGCCGGGGAGCCGGCAGCGATGCGCGCTCGCGATCGCGGGCGCGGTCTGGGGATCGCGGCCGCCGCTCTCCGGCACGCTCGCGGATCGCTCGAGACGCCCGACCTGGGTTACGTCCTCCGGACCGGGGGACGGGACGGCGCGGACGCGGCGGCGACCGGCCGGTCGACACGAGCTGGCGATCGCCGCCCCTCAGCGAGCACCGGCCGGGGTACTACGGTGACCCTGGAGCTGCCGGTCGTCGAGGAGCCCTCCGCGTGAACTGACTCTCGTCGCCGAACGCGAACGCAGGCAGCGCTTCTCGGCCGCCGAGCTCGAGCGACTCGAGGCCGAGCCGCCCGACGGGCGCACGCCCGAGCTCGAGGCGGCGCTCGCCGCGGCGCGCTCGCATGGTCGGCGCGCCCGGAGGCAGCAGAGGCAGCTGCGACGCCTGCGCCGTGGCGCGGAGGCTCCGGTGGTCACCCTTCCGGAGTTGCTCGACTCAGACCTCGGGCCCCGGATCCTCGAGCGACTGGCCCGCGAGCTCGAGCGCAGGCTCGCCTAATACCCTCAGGCGCGCTCGTGCTCGACACCACGTATAGGGTCCGGATCCGCCACCGCGCCGGTCAGCTTGCGAAGCTTGCGCAGGCGATCGGCGAGCGCGAGGGGCTGATCGGCGACGTGACGAGCGTCAAGCTCGGCCGGGAGGCGACGATCCGCGAGATCACCGTCGAGGTCCGCGACGACGATCACGCCGAGGAGATCGCCGAGCAGTTGGACGCGATCGACGGCATCGAGGTGCTCTGGCACCGCGACCGCGCCCTCATGCGCCACGAGGGCGGCAAGCTGACCGTCGAGGCCAAGATCGAGGTCCGGACGCTCCAGGACACCCGCGACATCTACACGCCGGGAGTGGCGCGCGTCGCCCAGGCGATCGCCGACGACCCTGCCCTCGCCAGCCGCTACACGACGATCGCCCGCACCGTCGCCATCTGTACGAACGGCACGCGCGTGCTCGGTCTCGGCGACATCGGTCCGCGGGCGGCGATGCCGGTGATGGAGGGCAAGGCGGTCTTCTATCGCCAGTTCGCCGGCATCTCGGCGGTGCCGATCCTCATCGACGCCTCGGAGCCCGATGACTTCGTGGCCACCGTCAAGCGGATCGCGCCGACGTTCGGGGGGATTCACCTGGAGGACATCTCCGCTCCCGAGTGCTTCGAGATCGAGCGCCGGCTGATCGACGAG
This sequence comes from Thermoleophilaceae bacterium, assembly GCA_013812065.1. Taxonomy (GTDB): domain Bacteria; phylum Actinomycetota; class Thermoleophilia; order Solirubrobacterales; family Thermoleophilaceae; genus JACCUC01. Next base: position 5,287 of record JACCUC010000102.1, read on the forward strand.
CTGCCGATCCCGGTCATGCACGACGACGTCCACGGGACGGCGGTGGTGGCGCTGGCGGCGGCGATCGTGGCCTGCCGGCAGGTCGGCATCGAGCTGCACCGCGCGACGGTCGGGCAGCTCGGGCTGGGCGCCGCCGGGTTCGGGATCGCCGCACTGATGGTCGACGCCGGCGTCGAGCGGGTCGTCGCCAGCGATCCCAACGCCGCGAGCCACGCCCGCGCCGCCGACAAGGGGATCGCCATCGCCGAGCTCGACGAGGTCATGGCGACCGCGGATGTCGTCGTCGCCACGACCGGGCGGCCGGGACTGATCGAGCCGGCGATGGTACGCGACGGCCAGGTGATCCTCGCGCTCACCAATCCCGACCCCGAGATCCGGCCCGACGACGCGCTCGCCGCGGGCGCCGCCTTCGCCCTCGAGGGGTCGATCGTCAACAACGTACTCGGCTATCCCGGCATCTTCCGCGGCGCGCTGCTCGCCGGCGCGGAGGACATCGACCTGGAGATGAAGCTCGCCGCGGCACGGGCGATCGCCGACCTCGCCGAGCGCTCCGAGCTCGTCCCCGACGCGCTCGACCCGAGCGTGCACCAGCAGGTGGCCGAGGCCGTGCGCGAGGCGGCCGAGCGCAGTGGCGCCGCGCGGCCCGAGCTCGCGGCGCCCGATCTGTAGCCCCGGGTCTCACGTCACCGACGAGCCCAGATCGGGCGCCGAAGCCCCGGCCCGAGTGCCGCCGAGAGGAGTTTTCGTGCCCGTTGTGGAGCATCGTGTTGCAAAGTGGGGCGAAGTGGGCTACAGTGGTGTGGCTTTGCGGGCCGGGGTGGCGGGGCTCCTCCCACCCAGCCACCCCGGCCGGAGCCTTCATTTTGCGTTGCCCATGACCGAGACCAGAGGCACGGATGGCGTTTCGCGGCCACTTCGACTACTCCCTCGACGCCAAGAACCGGCTCAACGTCCCGCCGAAGTTCCGGGCCGCCTTCTCCGATGGGGTTGTTCTGGCCAAGGGACTCGAGCCCTGCATCTGGTTGTGGCCGCCCACAGCCTTCGAGGCCTTCACCGAGCAGGTCCTCCGCGGCCTGAACCCGGTCAGCGCCGAACGCCGCAAGCTCACCCGCTACGTGGCCGGCCACTCGTTCGACGCGGAGCTCGACGCCGCCGGGCGCGTCACGCTCAACCCCTCGCTCCTCGAGCACGCCGGAATCGATAGGGAGGTCGTCGTCGTGGGTGTCCTCGACTACCTCGAGGTCTGGGCACGCGACCGCTGGCTGGCCGGCCAGGACGAGCTGAGCGCCGAGATCGGGGAGATCGCCGAGGGACTTGGCCATCCTCGTTGACATGACTCAGGAGCACGTACCAGTGCTGGCGCACGAGCTCGTCGAGCTGCTCGCACCGCGCCCGGGCGGCGTTGCGGTGGACTGCACCTTCGGCGCCGGGGGACACGCCCGCCTCGTCGCCGAGCGCATCGGGCCGGGTGGGACGCTCGTGGCCGTCGATCGAGACCCGACCGCCGCCGACCGCTACGAGGACTTCGCGCGCGAGGTGCCCTGCGCTACGCGCTTCATCGGCACCGACTACCTCGAGGCGCTCGAGCTCCTCGCCGAGGAGGAGCTCCACGCCGACCTCGTCTATCTCGACCTCGGTGTCTCCTCGATGCAGCTCGACACCTTCGAGCGCGGATTCTCCTACGCCTACGACGCACCGCTCGACATGCGCATGGACCCGCGTCAGGAGCTCGACGCCCGGACCGTCGTCAACGAATGGGACGAGCGCCGCCTGGCCCAGACCTTCCGGGCCTACGGCGAGGAGCGCTACGCGCGCCAGATCGCCAGCGTCGTCGCGAGGCGGCGCCGGCGTGCTGCGCTCGAGACGACGTTCGAGCTCGTCGATGCCATCAACGAGGCGATCCCCACCCCGGCCCGCTTTGGCGCCGGGCATCCGGCGCGCCGTGTCTTTCAGGCGATCCGGATCGCCGTCAACGACGAGCTCGAGTCGCTCGAGCACAGTCTGCCGGGCGCATGGGAGATCCTTTCCCCCGGCGGGCGCCTGGGGGCGATCTCCTTCCATTCGCTCGAGGACCGGCTCGTCAAGCGCTTTCTGGCCGACCGGGCGCGCGGCTGCGTGTGCCCGCCCGAGCTGCCGATCTGCGTGTGCGGACACGAGCCCGAGGCCGAGCTGATCGCCTCGGGCGGGGTCACTCCCTCCCGCGACGAGATGGCCGACAATCCCCGCGCGCGGGCCGCCCGCCTGCGCGCGGGCCGCCGGCTGCGAGCGGCCACGGAGGCGGAGGGCTGATGGCGGCGGTCGCCCGGTCGGCATCGCCCGAGCGACGATCCGGCGGCCACGCGCGTGCGAC
>JACCUC010000105.1 GCA_013812065.1 Thermoleophilaceae bacterium
CCGCGCGCGGCCCGCCGGGGCCTTCGGGGGAGCGCCGGCGGCGCAGCAGGCGGTGCTCGGGGAGCACCGCGAGCTTGAGCCCCGGAGCTAGGAAGCCCTCGCGCAGGCTCGCCGCCGCGAAGACCACGCCGGGCTGCTGCGGCGCCCTCTTCCCGTCGAGGAACGGCGCCTGCACGCGCGCCAGGTTGTAGGCCGCGCGCTCGGCTTCTCCGCGCCGCGACCAGGCGACGACCGTGCGGTAGCCCGAGCGCACGAGCTTCTCGAGCTCGGGCTCGGCCTCGCGTAGCGAGCGCGCCGCGGAGTCGGCGGCCTGGGCGCGAAAGGCGTGGGGCTGGTCGCCGGAGATGCTCGACAGGCGCAGGGCAGCGCGGGCGTCGAGGGCGGCGGTCAGATCGTCGGGGCCGACGTAGAGGTGGTGGGCGTCGGCGTCGTGGAAGCTCGTCGTCACGTCTTCCCAGGTGTCGGCGAGGGCCGGGGCGATCTCCTCCTCGGCCGACACGGCGACCAGGGCGTCGGCGGGCAGCAGCGAGAGCAGGTCGCGGAAGCGCTCGACGGGCAGGATCTCGGCGATGTCGGGCCTTGTGTCGCCCTCCTCGACTGCGGCGATCTCGGCGAGCTCACGGTGCTCGGGCGCAAGCTCCGCCGCCGGGGCGATCTCCACCTGCTCGGCCTCCTCGAGCGAGCGCTGGGTGAAAGTCGAGAAGAAGGTGAGCCGCTCGATCTCGACATCGAAGAGCTCGCAACGCACGGCGCGCTCCTCGGTCGCCGGGTAGACGTCGAGGATGTCGCCGCGCAGGGCGAACTGACCCCGGTCCTCGACCTGCTCGACGCGCTCGTAGCCACAGGCCACGAGCCGGGCGACCGTCTCGTCGAGGTCGAGCAGCTCGCCGTGCTCGAGGGCGAAGCCGTGGGGGCGCAGCTCGGGGTCGGGAACCTTCTCGGCGAGCGCGGCGACCGAGGCGACGACCACCGGCTCGCCCTCGTCGGCCGGGCCGACGGCACCCCCGTCGAGCAGCGCATCGAGCGCGGCGATCCGCAGGCCGACGAGATGCGGCGGCGGGACGAGGTGCGACTCGTAGCGCACCCCGCGCGCCGGATACAGCCGCACCGGTCGCGGCCGGAGGAAGGTCCGCAGGTCCGCGGCCAGGTCCCTTGCGGCACGGTCGTCGCCGGCGACCACGAGCGCCGGGCGTCGCGGGTCGAGATCGACCAGCGCGGCCAGCAGGTACGGCCGCAGGCTTCCCGACACAAAGGCGCGCTGGGGAGCCGCGTGGGCGGCCTCCGAGAGCGCGGTGACCGCCCCGTCGTCGTGGGCGTAGGTGAGGAGGCTTCTCAGCGACATGGCATGGCGAGCGGCTGCGTCGGGTATCGGCGCAGCCGGGTGATCGTCGATTCTAGGAGCCGATGGGAGCGTGGTCTCGGTGCGCTCCTGCGCTCGGCGGCCGGCCTCCCGATTCGCGCCAAGCGCGCGGCAGCCGGGCCGCCGGCCCGCCTCGACGGGCAACAGCTCGACCTCGACGTACAGATGCTCATGCGGCTCGCCGCGCTCGCGCCCCAGCCGGTCAAGAGCTCGGTCGAGGACGTGCGCCGGCGGTCGCGGCGCAGCGCCGCCGTGCTGGCCGGGCCGGCGATACCCATGCGCAAGGTCGAGAGCCTGGTCGTCTCCGGCGCGGAGGGCGGGATCGGAGCGCGCCTGTACACGCCCGCGAGCGCGCAAGCGCCCCCGCCGCTGCTCGTGTACTACCACGGCGGCGGCTGGGTGGGCGGTGACCTCGACACCCACGACGCGCCGTGCCGTTTCCTCGCCGCCCGCGCCGGCGCGCTGGTCCTGTCGGTGGACTATCGCCGTGCTCCCGAGCACCCCTTCCCCGCCGCGGTCGACGACGCGCTCGCCGCCATGAGCTGGGCCGCCGAGCACGCCGCCGAGCTCGGAGCCGACCCGGCCCGGGTCGCCGTCGGCGGCGACAGCGCGGGCGGGAACCTCGCGGCGGTGGCGAGCCGCCTCGCGATAGGGTCGGGCGGGCCGGCTCCGGTGCTCCAGCTCCTCCTGTACCCGGTCACCGACGTGTCGCAGAAGCGCGCCTCCTACCGGCTGTTCGGCGAGGGCTTCCTCCTCGACGAGCCAGACATGGACTGGTACCGGGACCGGTACCTGCCCGATCCCGCCGCCGTCGGTGACCCGCGGGCCTCGCCGCTGATCGCCGAGGACGTCGCCGGGCTTCCGCCCGCCTACGTGGCGACCGCGGGGTTCGACCCGCTTCGAGATGAGGGCGAGGCCTACGCCGAGAGGCTGCGGGCGGCCGGCGTGCCCGTCGCTCTGCGCCGCCACGCGGGACTGATACACGGCTTCGCCATGTACACCGCCCTCGTTCCCGAGGCGCGAGAGGCGATGCTCGAGACCGCGGGCGCACTCCGGATGGGGCTGGCGCGGCCAGGGAGCTGAGCCGCGGCGAGTGGTGACTCTACGGTACCTGCCCACCCTCCACCACGAGATCCTCCACCGCCCGCGCCGCCCGGTCGACGAGCTCCGCCACCTCGTCGCGCGGCTCGCGAAAGCGCGACAGCACATGGCCCGCCACGATCTCCGGATCGGTCGATTCGGGCCGCCCGACCCCGACCCGCACGCGATGGAAGTCCGGGCCACCGAGCTCGCGCCGGAGGGACTTGAGTCCGTTGTGGCCGGCGAGACCACCACCCAGCCGGGTGCGCACCTCCCCGAACGGCAGGTCGATCTCGTCGTGGACGACGACGATTCGGTCGAGGCCGACCCCCAGTGCTCCCCGCGCGGGGCCGGCGGAGCGGCCTGCCTCGTTCATGAAGGTCTGCGGAAGGACGATGCCCACGCGCGGGCCGCCGGGGCCGGTACGCCCGTCGGTGTACAGGCCGGCGTAGCGCTTGCGCGCCCGGGGGAGCTCCCAGTGCTCGGCGAGCACCCGCCCCACCTCGAAGCCGACGTTGTGGCGCGTGCCGGCGTAGCGGTCGCCCGGGTTGCCGAGCCCGACCACCAGCCAGTCGACGCGCCCGCCCTTTCGCTCCGCTCGCCCTTCAGTCCCGCCTTCGGGGCCGCCGCGCCCGCGACCGCCGACCCGCCGCAGGAAGCTCAGGGCGTCGAGCTGCCTCGGCCCCGGCCGGCCTCGCCCTCGGTGGGGGCGCCGCCCGAGGGCTGACCCTCGCCCTCGGCCCGGACGTCGGTCACGACAGCCTCGCCGCCGACGAGCTCGGTCTCCTCCTCGACCTCCTCGGGGAGCTCGATCTCGGTGGGCATGGTGACGGTGGCGATGACCGTCTCATCCGGGTCGTCGAGGAAGGTGACTCCGGAGGGTGGGGTGACGGCCGAGAGCGGCAGCGTGTCGGCGGCCTGGAGGCTCGAGACGTCGACGACGATCCGCTCGGGGATCGAGGTGGGGAACGCCTCGATGTTGAGCTCCCGCGTGACGTGCTCGAGCACCCCCCCCTCGATCACCCCGGGCGCCTCCTCCGCTCCCTCGATCTCGATCATCACGGTGGACTCGATCGTCTCGTCGAGGCGGACCTGGAGCAGGTCTATGTGGACGACCTCATCGCGGACCGGATGGCGCTGCTCGTCCTTGACGATCACCGGCCGGGTCGAGCCCGAGCCGACCTCGAGATCGAGAACCGCCGAGGGATCCTGGAGGGCGATGCGCAGGTCGCGTGCGCCGACCTTGAAGGCGAGCGGCTCGGTACCGGCGCCGTAGACGATCCCCGGCACGTAGCCGGCACGGCGCAGGCGGCGAGAGGAGCGCGAGCCTCGCTCGGGGCGCTCTTCCACGGCGAGCGATGGGCGCTGTCGGTCGGCCACGGCGGGGGGCAGTCTAGCTCGATCCGCCGTTTCACCCCCGGAAGGTGCGGTCGCGGCGCGGCTCCGGCCGCTGCCGTGCTACGCCCACACGGCCGCCCACGTGCGCTTGCCGACGGCCCCGTCCACAGCGAGGCGCCAGGGCGGGCCGTGGCGGTGCTGCTGGAAGATCCGCACCACTCCCTCGGTCTTCCTGCCGAAGACGCCGTCGACCTCGAGATGCGGGTGTGGAAGCCATCGCGGAGCCGCTTCTGGAGCGCCTTGACCTCGGGCTTCGCCTTGGGGTCGCGCTTGAGGAGCCCCGGGAAGGCGGGCAGCGGCTCGAAGAGGGAGCGGCGGCGACCGTCGAGGGTCGTGTTCATGCGGCGCGCCTGGCCGCTGGTGAACATGAACATCGCCGCGTCGTCGACATAGTCCATGTAGTTCATGAACATGTCGCCGTGCGGCCCGTTGTTACAGGAGATCTGGGGGAAGGCCGGCGTGCCGATGTTCTCGTCGGCCTGGTTCGGAGTGTCCGCGACCTCGTCCGAGCCCCCGCATCCTGTGCCGTCGTCCCCCCAGATGTGGAAGAGGTTCAGCCAGTGCGCCACCTCGTGGGTGGCCGTACGTCCCTTGTCGAACGGAGGGACGGCGCTCCCACCGGCGCCGAACGCCGTGTTCAGGACCACCACCCCGTCCGTCGCCCCCCGCCCACCCGGGAACTGGGCGTAGCCGAGCAGCCCGTCGCCGAGCGAGCAGGCCCAGACATTCAGGAAGCGCCGGGAGGGCCACGGGTCCGCCCCGCCCGTGAGGCTCGACTTGACCTCGTCGTCTTCGGTCTCGATCTGTGCCCGGGCGGTGCGATACTCCGGATCGACCGAGAGCAGTCGCCGGTGGACGTCCATCACTCCGCACGACCGACGGGTGGGCGGGTCGAGTGGCACTGGAATGACCTCCCTTCGACTATGGGTACGTGCGCCGAGCCTAACCTCAGACGCGGGCCCTGGCAAGCCCGCGCGGCCACCCGGGTCTTCCTCAGCCGCCGGCACGACGGGTGGTCGATCGCCCCACGAGCGGCGGCAGCGAGCGCGGCCCCGATGCGCGAGTCCGCCGCTGTGGCTAGACGCTCCCGAGTGCCGCGGCGCAGGCCGCGACGTTCATGCGCACGATCTCGAGTGCAAGGTCGTAGTCGATGTGGTCGAGGGTGTCCTCCGCGCTGTGCACGTTGCCGTTGCCGCGGTCGGCTCCCTCGATCGTCAGCACCGCGGGCATTCCCGCGTCGATGAACGGCTCATGGTCGCTGTTGAAAGGATCGAGCGACGTCTGGACGAGGAGTCGGGTGTAGGTGGCGGCAGCGGCGGCCAGCTCGTCGATCAGGCCCTGCGACACCGCCGCCCCCTCGAGGAGGACGGTCGCCTCGGGGGTGTTGAGCGTCGCGACCATGTCCATGTTGATCACGGCTCGGACACGGCTCCGCTCGCCGGTGGGCAAGCCCTCGACGTACTGACGGCTGCCGAAGAGCCCCTGCTCCTCGCCGCCGAAGAGGATGAGGCGGAGGTCGTGAGCGCCCGAATGGCCGCTCAGCACCCGGCCCATCTCGAGCACGGCGGCGGCCCCGCTGCCGTTGTCGTCGGCACCGGGTGCCGGGGCCGAAGGACCGCCGTCGACGTTGACCGAGTCGAGGTGCGCGCAGACGATGACCACTCCGCGCGCCCCTGGCCCCTGACCGGCCCCCTCGGCGATGACGTTCATGCTCGTCCCCGACTCCACCGAGATCGGCACCGCCTCCACCGTGAACCCGAGCCGCTCGAGCTCGGCGTGTGCCCAGGCCGCCGCCGTCTCGAAGTCGGCGCTCAGGGAGTGCCGCGTCGGGAAGGCTGCGAGCCGCGTGAGGTAGCCCTCGAACGTACCCCGCGAGACCGCACCGACCAGGGCCTTCTCCCGGGGCTCGGGCGTGCCGGGCGGTGGCACAACCGTGCAGAACACGGTCTCGCCCGCGACCAACGGACGCACCCGGTAGCACACGTCGTTCTCGCGGTCGATCCTGCGCGCCTGCTCGCCGCCCAGCTGAACCACAAGGTGGCGGCCCTTGTCGAGGACCACGCGCACCTCGGGGTGCTTGCGTTCGAAGACCCTCCCGACCTGCGTCACCAGCCGGAGGTCCTCGATCGCCGGCTCCTCGCTCGGCGCCTCGACGCGCAATCCGGCCGAGCGCGCCGTCTCGTCGCTCTGTCCCCACACGAGCACCGCCTCGTCGAGTCGGACCCACTGCGAGCCGAGCGCCTCCAAGCGCTCGTCCGCCGAGACGGCGCGCGCCGCGGCTGCCTCGCGCGGGAGACCCAGCCTGACTACTCCTACTCCCACGCTCGCCCTCGCCTACTCGCGCTCGGGCTTGCGGACGACGATGGCGTCGCCGTCGGCGGCGACTATGCGCATGGCGCGACGCGACGCGCCGCTCTCGGTCTCGACCACGAGCCAGTCGTCGGCCTCGACCGTCCACCGACCGGCTCGTTCCTCGGGGCGGTCATCGCGACCGGGTCGAAGCTCTGCATAGCTGCCGTCGGGCTTGAGGTCGAGGCCCCGCCGCCCGCGCGCGGGTGGGAACTTCCCGGCGGCCGGGCGGAACACCATCTCGTCCTGGGTGTCCTCCTCGTGCGCGTGCAGCCATCGGCCCAGGAGCAGCTCTGGAGGGATCGCCACGCCCGACCGCCTAGCCCAAGCCGGCAAGCTCCGCCCGCGCGGCAGCGAGCGTGGCATTCATGCGAAGCACCTGCCCGGCTGTGAACATGAACATCGCGGCGTCGTCGCTGTAGTCCATGTAGTTCACGAACATGTCGCCGTTCGGAGCGTTGTTGCAGGACACGTGCGGAAAGTCGGGGCGCCCCGTATTTGGCCCCTGGGCGCCGGGAGTGTCCGGTACCTCGTCGGTGCCCGAGCAATCGTCGCTGTCCCCCCAGATGTGGAAGAGGTTGAGGAAGTGGCCGATCTCGTGCGTCGCCGTGCGACCGAGGTTGTACGGCTCTTGGGCGGTGCCGGTAGTGCCGAACGCGGTGTGGAGGATCACGACGCCGTCGGTCTCGGCCGGCATGCCCGGAAACTGCGCATAGCCCAGAAGCCCACCCTCGAGGTTGCAGACCCACATGTTGAGGTACCGATCGGTGGGCCAGGATGGGATCCCACCTGCCTCGGCGTACTTGACCGGGTTGCCCTCGGTGCCGAATGACTCGCGCTCGGTCTCGGTGCGGGTGATGCCATTGGTGGAATTGCCCTCTGGGTCCTCCGTGGTCAGCTCGAACTCGATGCTCGCATCGGCGATCAGCCCCTGCCAGACCTCGGGTACCGCGCCCCGATCCTCGTTGGTCGCGCGAAAATCACGGTTGAGCACCTCGATCTGGCTGGTGACCTGCTCGTCGGAGATGTTCTCCTCGTCCGTCCGATACACGACATGCACCACGGTCTGGATCGTGATCAGCTCGCCAGTGGTCTGCGTGGCGACCCCCGAGTCGATGCTCTGCCTGACACGGTCCTTGAGCTCTCCCCGCCGCGCCCGGGCGCCCGGGTCCGTCTCGCGTAGGCGCTCGTGCACCTCCATGGTCCCGCAAAGTCCTCGCCGTGGCCTCGCTTCTGCAGCCATGTCGTGCTCCTTTCTACCGCGGACCCGCGCGCGGCTCGTCGCTCGCGCTCAAGTCTCAGTCCTCAAGGGGCGGCTGTCAAGCCGGCCTCGCGAGCCGGCGATGCCCTCAGAACAGCTGATTCTCCCCAGCAAAGATCTCCGATACGGAGTCGTCGGTAAAGATCCCCCGCACCGTGGCGGTGAGGATGTCGGCGCTCGTCAGCTGGAGGATCAGGTCGGGGGCGCCCTCGCGCAGCGGCACGGTGTCGGTGACCACGATGCTCGACAGCGGCGAGTCGCCGAGGGTCTCGAACGCCGAGCCCGAGAAGATGCCGTGCGTGGCCACGGCGTGGACCTCCGAGGCCCCCTTGTCGATCAGGGTCTGCGCGGCGGCGGCGAGCGTGCCACCCGTGTCGATGATGTCGTCGACCACGACCGCGACCTTGTCGCGGACGTCGCCGATCACGTAAGCGATCTCCGCCACCGACTGGGCCGGTCGCTCCTTGGCGAGCAGCGCGATGGGCGCCCCGATCTTCTGGCCGAACTTGGTGGACAGCTTCACCCGGCCCGCGTCGGCGGCGACAATCACGAGGTCCTCGACCGACGCGGCGAGCCGGTCCTGCACGTACTGGGTGAGGATCGGCATGGCGGTCATGTGGTCGACCGGCTTTGAGAAGAAGCCCTGCACCTGTCCGGCGTGGAGGTCCATGGTGACGACGCGGTCGACGCCCGCGGTCTCGAGCATCTTGGCCACGAGCCGTGCGGTGATCGGCTCGCGCGGTGCCGACTTCTTGTCCTGACGCGAGTAGCCGTACCAGGGCGTCACGGCGATCACCCGGTGCGCCGAGGCACCGACGGCCGCCTCGGTCATCACGAGCAGCTCCATCAGCGCGTCGTTGGCGGTGATCCCCTCGCGCTCGCAGCTCGCGATCGACTGGACGATGAAGATGTCGGCGCCCCGGATGGAGTCCGCGTAGCGGCAGTACACCTCCCCGTCGGGAAAGGTCTTCAGGCCGGCGTCGGTGAGCTCCATATCGAGCCGCTCCGCGATTCGCCGTCCGAGCTCACCGCTCGCCCGTCCGGCGGCGACCATCATCCGCTTGTCGTAGCCGATCGGAAGGCTCTTGGCGGCCGCCAAGGCCCCGTTCTCGAGGATGGTCACTCGCTCTGGTTCTCCTGTTGGGCCCGCTCGGCGTAGCCCTCGACGTTGCGCTGGGGGGAACGGGCGATGCCGAGGGCGCCCTCGGGTACATCCTCGACGATCACCGACCCGGCTCCAGTGTACGCGTCGTCGCCGATGCTTACGGGCGCCACGAAGGCGGTGTCGACCCCGGTGCGCACGTTGCGGCCGATGCACGTGCGATGCTTGTCGCGCCCGTCGAAGTTGGCGGTGATGTTGCCCGCGCCGACGTTCGAACCCTCGCCTACGTCGGCGTCGCCGAGGTAGGACAGATGGGGCACCTTGGCGCCGCGGCCGACCGTCGAGTTCTTTATCTCGACGAAGCTGCCGACCTTGGCCTCCGCACCGATCCGGGCGTCCGGCCGCAGGTAGGCGAAGGGACCGATCGACGCGCCGTCGGCGACCTCGCACTCGACGAGGTGGGAGTGCGGGGCGCTCACGCGATCGCCAATGCGGGCAGCGTGGATGGTGGTCTGCGGGCCGATCGTGCAGCGGCGCCCGATCCGGGTTGGTCCCGTCAAGGTCACTCCGCCGCCGATGCACGTGTCCTCACCGATCTCGACGTCCGCATCGACGTAGACGGTCTCGGGCGCGGAGAAGGTCACCCCCGCCAGCGCATGTCGGACCAGGATCGTCCGGCAAGCCTGGGCCTCGACCTCCATCAGGTCGGCCCGCGTGTTAACTCCAAGCGAGCTGCGGGTGTCGTCGGTGCGATGGGTGGCGATCGTGTGGCCGCGCTCGCGCAGGAGTGGGAATACGCCGGTCAGGTAGCGCTCCCCGTCGGTCTCGCGGACCCCGTCGAGGGCGCTCAGCAGATCGGGGCCGCTAAACGCGTAGGAGCCGAGGTTGACCTCGCGGATGGCGAGTGCGTGGGAAGGGACGTGGTCGGGGTCCCTGGTCTCGACCAGGCGCTCGACGCTTCCGTCCGAGGCGCGCACGACCCGCCCGTAGCCGGCCGGGTCGATGCGGTCGGTCGTGAGCAGGGTGGCCGCCGCGCCGGCGCGGGCGTGCGCGGCGAGCAACCCCTCGATGAGCTCGCCGGTGACGAGCGGATGGTCGCCGGAGAGGATCACGACCGCACCCCCGCCCCCACTCGAGCCTGCCTCGATCTGATCGCGCGCCGCCAGCACGGCGGCGCCCGTGCCCTCGCCCGCACGTTGCTCGGCGAGCTCGACGCCCTCGGGCAGCGCCCGGTCGAGCCCGGACCCCGGCCGGGCCACGCAGACTACTCGACCGGCCCCGGCCGAACGGGCGGCGCCCACCACCCACTCGATCATCGTGCGCCCGCAGACGCGGTGGAGGACCTTGGGCAGCGAGGAGCGCATCCGGGTTCCGTGGCCGGCGGCCATTATCAGCACGGTGGGTGACTGAGCCACCGGCTCAGCCTACCGGCGAGCGCGGCGACCGCGGACTCGGGACGCGCCCGCGCACCGATCGGCGCGAGCCGGTGGCGCTCTATCCTCGGTCCGCGCCATGGGGAGTGGTGTAACCGGCAGCACGGGACACTTTGGATGTCCAAGATCAGGTTCGAATCCTGGCTCCCCAGCTCTCCGCCGGGGTGGCTCTCCTCATCGGGACTTCGGGTCCTCGCCCGGCACCCGCCCCGCCTCGGCGCCACGCTCGCTCGCCGGCCCCGCAGGCACGGCGAAACCGAGCACGCGCATGGCCTTGAGGCCGAGGCCGAGCCGCTCGCGGCCGTCGCTCGAGCCGACGTCGAGGCCGGTGAGCTCGCGCACGCGCTCGAGCCGGTAGCGGATCGTGTGGCGGTGGGTGAAGAGCCGCTGAGCGGTGCCGGCGACGCTGCCGTCGGAGTCGAGGTAGGTCTCGAGCGTGCGCAGCAGGGCGGTCTCGTACTGCTCATCGTAGGCCACGAGCGGCGCGATCGTCTCAGCGTAGAAGCGCTCGAGCTCGCCCGGGTCCTCGCTCATGGCGGACAGGAGCAGGCGGTAGGAGCCGGTCTCCTCGAAGGCGAGCGTCTGGTCGCCGCGCGCCTCGGCGACGTTGGCGGCGAGCAGGGCCTCCGCACCGGCGCGGTGGAGGTCGGCGGCGTCGGAGACCAGGCGGCTGCGCGCGACCGCAAATCCGTGGCTCGGAAAGCGGCTCTCGAGCTCGCGCAGGACGGTGGCCTGGGCGCGCTCGGCGGGACCGGGGTCGGCACCGGGAACGACGATCACGAGCTCGCCTTCGCTCCCGCGGCCCCGGGGATCGCCGTGCGGGCGGAGCTGCCCGACGATCCGCTCGACGGCCGCGGCGAGGG
>JACCUC010000115.1 GCA_013812065.1 Thermoleophilaceae bacterium
CGACGATGCAGGCCGCGAGCTGGCCGGCGGTGCCGTAGACGTTCGGGCTGATGATCGGGCGCCCCAGCGTGTCGACGTTGGCGAGCGGCGCCACCGTCGCGGTGGCGATGACCGACACGAGCGAGATCCGGATCCCGCTCATGATCGTCGGGAAGGCGAGCGGGAGCTCGACGCGGGTGGCGATCTGACGCTCGGTCAGCCCGTTGCCGCGTGCCGCGTCGACCGTCTCGCGGTCCACGCCGCGGATGCCGACGTAGGAGTTGGTGATGATCGGCGGGATCGCCAGCAGGATCAGGGCGACGGCCACGTTGACGAAGCCAACGCCGAGGAAGGCGATGAAGAACACGATCAGCCCGAGGGCGGGGACCGCGCGGCCGATGTTCGAGGTGCTCGTGGCCAGGACCTGGTAGCGGCCGATGTGGCCGAGCCAGATGCCCAGCGGCGCGGCGATCGCGGTCGCGATGGCCGTCGCGACGAGCGAGAGCTTCAGGTGGGTCCAGGTCAGCTCCCAGATCTCCCCGAGGCCGCCGACCCGCACCGTTCCCGCCTGGGACTCTCGCTCCTTGAAGATGAACTCGATGGCGTCCCCGAAGGGGCCGAGGGCGGCGATCAGGCTGCTCATGTGCTCACCGCCCGCTCCCACGGGGTGAAGGACCGCTGCACCGCGAGCACGGCCAGCTCCAACACCGTGGCGAGCAGGATCATCAGCACCGAGGCCGCGACCACGTTGCCGCGGAACGTCGGGGCGGCGAAGATCTCCTGGCCCAGTCCGCCGGCGCCCGCGAAGAACGCGAAGCCGGCGATGCCGACCGTCGAGGACGCCGCGATCCGCAGCCCCGCGAAGATCGTGGGCAGCGCCATCGGCAGCTCGACGCGAAAGAGGATCTGGCGGCGCGTGAGCCCCATGCCCTCCGCCACGTCGACCATCTCACGCGGCACCTCTTCGAGCCCGGTCTGCACGTTGCGGTAGATCAGCACGAGCGTATAGGCGGTGAGCACGATCACCGCGGTGGCGAAGCCGCGCCCCGTCACGTTGAGCAGGATCAGGTAGAACGCGATCGAGGGGATCGTGAAGAGCGCGCTGACGATGGCGAGAAAGCCCGTGCCCAGGAACTTATAGCGGTGCGCCAGCAGCGCCAGCGTCGTCGCGACGAGAAAGCCCAGCACGAGCGGCACGATGCTGAGCAGCACGTGCTCCCATAGCGGTGAGAGGTACTGGTCGATGTTGTCGAAGATCCACCCTGGGCACAGGCCGTTGTTGCCCGGGCACTCGTTGACCGCGTTGCGCCGGTCGCCGAAGAAGTTGTCGTCGAGCTGGGCGAGCGCGGGTGCGTAGGACGCGAGCGGCATCATCGCGATGGCTTCACTCGTCCCCGTCCGTCGCCGCCGCCAGCTCCGACGGGGTCGGGATGTGCTCGGCCGGGACGCTCAGCGCGTGAGACAGGGCCTCCATCGACAGCACGCCGGCGACGCGGCCGTCGGCGTCGACCACGGGGCCGTAGCGGGTGTCGGAGCCCAGCAGATCAGACAGGGCGTCACGCAGGATGTCGTCGAGCTCGACGATCGGGTCCGCCGGCGAGCGCAGCTCCTCGCGCACGCGCTCGCCCGTCATGCCGCGCTCTGACAGCCAGCCCTTGGGGCGGCCGTGGTCGTCCACGAGCAGCGGGATGTCGAGGTCGGCGTCCTCGAGCTTCTTGCGGACGTCGGCGACCGGCTCGCCGGCGCGCACGACGGCGGCCTTCCAGAGGTCGATGTCGCGCACGCGCTGGAGTGCGAGCCGCTTGAGCGCGCGGTCAGAGCCCACGAAGTCCTCGACGAACGGCGAAGCGGGGTACATGAGCAGCTCCGCCGGCGACGCGAACTGGGCGAGGATCCCGCCCTCCTGGAGGATCGCGATCTTGTCGCCCATCTTGATCGCCTCGTCGATGTCGTGGGTGACGAAGACGATCGTCTTGCGGATCTCGGCCTGGAGGCGCAGGAACTCGTTCTGGAGGCGCTCGCGGTTGATCGGGTCGATCGCGCCGAAGGGCTCGTCCATGAGCATCAGCGGGGGGTCGGCGGCGAGCGCGCGCGCCACGCCCACGCGCTGGCGCTGTCCGCCCGAGAGCTGGGCCGGATAGCGCTCGCCCGTCCCCTCGTCCAGTGAGACGAGCTGGAGCAGCTCCCGGACGCGTGCGTCGATCCGGTCGCGGTCCCAGCCGAGCAGGCGGGGGACCACAGCCACGTTGGCGGCCACGGTCAGGTGGGGGAAGAGCCCGATCTGCTGGATCGCGTAGCCGATCTCGCGGCGCAGCTCGGCGGGGGCGCGGTCGCGGACGCTGCGATCGTCGAGCAGGATGTCGCCCTCGGTGATCTCGATCATGCGGTTGACCATGCGCATGGCCGTGGTCTTCCCGCAGCCCGAGGGGCCGACGAGCACGCAGATCTCGCCCGCGGGGACAGTCAGCGAGAGGCCGTCGACAGCGGCCTCGTCCTGGCCCGGGTAGCGCTTGGTGGCCGAGCGGAGCTCGAGCGTCGCGGCCTGCGGTCGCGGTCGGGCGACGTCTGGGCTGGGGGCGGTTTGCGGGGCGGTCACTTCGCGCAGTTCGGCGCGAGGGGCCGCGTCGAAGATGTGAAGATGCCGTGATTGTCCCATACGGCCGGGCCAGGGCAAGGACTCCGCCATGGCCGCGGCCGGTCAGGCGGCCCGGTGGGCGGTTGCGGGCGTCCGGCGTGCGGGTACAAGGGAGACGAGGGCGGTGACCGGGCTCTGCTCAGGCGCGCTCGACCCAGACACCGGATCGGCCGGGGCCTCGATCGCCGGCGGAAGGAGGAGCCACATGGCGACGACCAAGGGAACCGAGGACAACCTCGAGCAGGAGCTCCAGTCGCTCACCGAGCGCGAGACGTTCGAGCCGCCGGCGGAGTTCCGCCAGCACGCGGTCGTCGACGACGACTCGCTGCATCGCAAGGCCCACGACGACCCCGAGGCGTTCTGGCTCGAGCGGGCACGCCAGCTCACGTGGGTCTCCGAGCCGACCGAGTCGCTCGACGAC
Organism: Thermoleophilaceae bacterium; assembly: GCA_013812065.1. Taxonomy (GTDB): domain Bacteria; phylum Actinomycetota; class Thermoleophilia; order Solirubrobacterales; family Thermoleophilaceae; genus JACCUC01. The sequence goes on from JACCUC010000115.1 coordinate 3,036, forward strand.
TCCAACCCACCCTTCTTCAGGTGGTTCGCCGACGGGAAGATCAACGCCTCCTACAACTGCCTCGACCGCCACGTCGACGCCGGTCTCGGCGACCGCGTCGCGTTCCACTGGCGCGGGGAGGAGGGCGAGGAGGAGGCCTGGACCTACGCCGACCTCCTGCGCGACGTCCAGAGGCTCGCCAACGGCCTCAAGGAGCGCGGCATCGGCCGCGAGGACGTGGTCGGGATCTACCTGCCGATGATCCCCGAGGTGGTCGTCGCCATGCTCGCCTGCGCGCGCATCGGGGCGCCCCACAACGTCGTCTTCGGGGGGTTCTCGCCGCAGTCGGTGAGCGAGCGGATGAAGGTATCCGAGGCCAAGGCGCTGATCACCGTCGACGGGGCGCGCCGCAAGGGAAAGACCGCGCCGGTCAAGACGGAGGTCGACCAGGAGGGCATCGGCGACCTCGACCACCTGGAGACGATCGTCGTCGTACGGCGCACCGGCGCCGACTGCGAGATGGCCGAGGGCCGCGACGTCTGGTACCACGAGCTGCTGGACGGCGCCGACGACGAGTGCCCGCCCGAGGAGCTCGACGCCGAGCACCCCCTCTACATCCTCTACACCTCGGGCTCGACGGCGAGCCCCAAGGGCATCGTCCACACCACGGGCGGCTACCTCACCGGCATCGCCCACACGACGAAGATCGTCTTCGACCTCAAGCCCGACGAGGACGTGTTCTGGTGCTCGGCCGACGTCGGGTGGGTCACCGGCCACTCCTACATCGTCTACGGCCCGATGTTGAACGGCGCGACCTCGGTGATGTGGGAGGGCGCGCCCGACTACCCCGACAAGGACATCTGGTGGGAGATCTGCGAGCGCTACGGGGTGACGATCCTCTACACCGCGCCGACCGCGATCCGGGCTGCCTTGAAGTGGGGCGTCGAGTACCCCGAGCGCCACGATCTGTCCGCGCTGCGGCTGCTGGGGACCGTGGGCGAGCCGATCAATCCGAAGGCCTGGGCCTGGTACCACAAGGTCATCGGCGGCGAGCGCTGCCCGATCGTCGACACCTGGTGGCAGACCGAGACCGGCGGGATCATGATCAGTCCCCTGCCGGGCCTGACCGCGACCAAGCCGGGCTCGGCCACGCTGCCGCTGCCCGGCATCGAGGCCGGGGTGTACGACGAGAACGGGGAGGAGCTCGACGAGGGCCAGGGCTACCTGGTGCTCAAGCGTCCGTGGCCTTCGATGCTGCGCACCCTCTACCGCGAGGAGGATCGCTTCGTCGAGACGTACTTCGAGAAGTTCGGCCGCGAGACCTATCTCGTCGGCGACGCGGCGCGCAAGGACGAGGACGGCTACTTCTGGATCGTTGGGCGGATCGACGACGTGATCAACGTCTCGGGCCACCGCATGTCGACGGCGGAGATCGAGAGCGCGATCGTCTCCTACGAGCACGTCGCCGAGTCGGCGGTGATCGGCGAGGACGACGAGGACTCGGGCCAGGCGGTGACCGCGTTCGTGACCCTCGAGGGCGACGCCGAGCCCGACGACGAGCTCGAGAGCTCGATCCGCGAGCACGTCGCGAAGCGGATCGGCAAGGTCGCGCGGCCGAAGCGGATCATCTGGGCCGACGACCTGCCGAAGACGCGCTCGGGCAAGATCATGCGGCGGCTGCTGCGCGACATCGCCGAGGGCCGCGAGCACGGGGATGTGAGCACGCTGCGCGAGCCGGGGGTCATGGACGACCTTGCGGAGAAGGTCCGCGAGCAGGGAGATGAGGGTGACGAGTAGCTTCGCCGAGTCACGGCCACGGCGGCGGTCGAGTACGAGCGCAGCCCCGAGTCGCTACTACGTCTTCACATCTCCGGACACATCGGGCTGGACCTGGAGCTGAGCGCGGACGACCGATGCAACACTCGCAGGCCCTTCGCACCATAGTTGTGTCAAGAGGCTTCTGAACCGTATCGGTGCAGCGGCGGCGACGAGGGGAAGTGCGCCCGCTGCTCGGCTAAGCTTACTCGAGCGCCTCGAGCTCGTTGTTCGACTCAATCTTCCACCCATCGTCGAACTTTCTCATGTTGTAGGCCGCATCGGCGACGAAGTCTTCGTTGGGTGATGGGCTCTTTGTTCGAACGAGCGCCGTCTCCTTCCCAGTGAGCTTGACCTCGATCTCCGTCTCTTCAAAGGCCCGTCGCTCCTCCTCACTGAAATCATCCGAATACTGCTCAACACGGTCCTCGCATCCGCCCTCGTACTGGGGCGGGCCAAGAACCTCGCGTTGGTACGGTCCAGCAAGGACGCCACACGCCTGCTTACCATCACCTTCACCAATACCAGACACGTACTCGCGAACGACGCCGTCGATCTGCTTCTCGTCGGAGCCGCAGGCAGAGGCCGTAAGGGCGATCAACGCCAACAAAAGCGGAGCGCGCCGCATGAACACCTCCTCTCGTCTGATCGACCCAGCGGCTCAGCTATCGACGCGTGGCGTCGCCCAGCGAACGGACCAATCCCGCCCGGGTTGCGACAGGATCATACTCGATTGGTTAGTAAGCGGGCGAGGCGCGGGACGTTAGCCCAGTGGTCGAGCCCACCATGACCAACCTGCCCAGCGCCTGCATCATCGGAGCCGGTTCGTCCGGGGTCACCGCCGCCAAGGCGCTGCAAGAGCGCTCCATCCCGTTCGACGTGGTCGAGATGAGCGACCGCGTGGGGGGCAACTGGGCGATCGACAACCCCAACGGCCTCTCCTCGGCCTACCGCTCGCTGCACATCGACACCTCCCGCGAGCGGATGGAGTACTCGGACTTCCCGATGCCGAAGCTCTATCCCACCTTCCCCAAGCACACCCACGTCGCCGAGTACTTCAACGCCTACGTCGACAACTTCGCCCTACGCGAGCGGATCCTCTTCGAGACCCGGGTCGAGCGCGCGGAGCGCCGGTCGGACGGGGTGTGGGAGATCGCCCTCTCCGGCCCGGCCGGCGCCGAGACCCGCCTTTACGACGCCCTGCTCGTGGCGAACGGCCATCACTGGGATCCGCGCTGGCCCGAGCCGCCGTTTCCCGGCTCCTTCGCCGGCGTCGAGATGCACTCGCACTTCTACCGCCATCCCGACGACTTCAAGGACAGGCGGATCGTCGTGGTCGGGATGGGCAACAGCGCCATGGACATCGCAGTCGAGTCGAGCTACGTGGCCGAGAAGGTCTTCCTCGCCGCCCGGAGAGGCGCGCACGTCATCCCCAAGTACCTCTTCGGCAGACCGATCGACCAGATCGTGAACTCGCCGCACATCCCGTTCCCGGTGCGCCGCAGGATCTTCGAGGGCCTCCTGCGGACCTATCAGGGGAAGATGGAGCAGTACGGGCTGCCCAAGCCAGACCATCGCTTCGGCGACGCCCACCCGACGATCTCGGCCGACCTGCTGAGCCGTGTGGCCCATGGCGAGGTCCACCCGAAGCCGAACATCGAGCGCCTCGAGGGCGATCGGGTGCGCTTCGCCGACGGCTCGGTCGAGGAGGCCGACGTCGTCGTCTACTGCACGGGCTACAAGGTGACCTTCCCATTCTTCGACGAGGACTTCGTCTCGGCTCCCGACAACGATCTGCCTCTGTTCAAGCGGACCTTTCACCCGGAGATCGACAACGTCTTCTTCGTCGGGCTGATGCAGCCGCTCGGGGCGATCATGCCGATCGCCGAGCGCCAGGGCGTGTGGATCGCCGACTACCTGACCGGCCGCTACGCGCTGCCGGCGCCAGAGGAGGTTCGTGCCGCGATGGAGCGCGAGCGCCGGCGGATGTTCAAGCGCTACGTCGCCTCGAAGCGCCATACCATGCAGGTGGACTACGACGAGTTCATGCTCGACCTCGAGCGTGAGATGAAGCGCGGTCACGCGCGGGCGGCCGAGCGTGGCCGGCCGCCCGGGGTCGAGCCGCGGGCCGCTCGGGCCGAGGC
>JACCUC010000129.1 GCA_013812065.1 Thermoleophilaceae bacterium
GCTGTGTCGACGGGCTCGGCGGACTCGTCGACGTCCGCGTCGAGCTCGGGGCGGCCGCCTCCGTTCGAAGCCTCGAGAGCGTCGGCAGTGCTCCGCCCGGCGGCCGGCGGCACGCTCGGAGCCTCGCCGGCGGTCCGCTCGGGGGCCGGGCTCGATGCGCCGTGGCGCTCATGCTGCTCTCCTTGCGTGCGCGGTACTCGCGCCGCCGGCTCCGTGCGGCTCTCGGGAAACGCACGGGGAGCTCCCCAGAGTCCCTGCTCCTCCGCCCACTCAGCCGCCTTGGCCCACACCGAGCGTCGGGGATGCGACTGCTCGTCATCGGGTGTCCCTGCCTCCCCGGCGGACTCACGCGGCCACCCGGCGTGCACGGCGCGGAAGGTGCACAGCTCGCACACGCGCCGGCGCTCGCCGCCTACCACGAACGTGTCGATGCGCTCACCCTTGAGGATCGTGCGCTCACACAGATCGCAGGAGATGAGGTCGTGGATCGGCCGAAGTTCCTTGGACATGACCCGCGGCATAGTAGCGGCGGCTGCGGCGGAAAAACACCCTTGCCCGCTCGCTGGGAAAAGTTTTCTCGTAGACTAGGTCTCGACCTTAGGGTTAGATAGGTTGAGGCTTTCTGGAGGCCGCGTGTTCGGCTCTTGAGCGGTCGAACCTGTGCCTCGGGAATCCTTGAAAGGCGGAGCGCGCTCAACTCCCGAGCTCGCCAGTGAGGTACCGTCAAGCTCGGCTTGAGGTACGGTGAGGCCTCAGGCCCGGACCGAGTCCCCATCCTCGACCACCTGGGCCACGACCTTCTCGGCCAGGTGCGCCGGCACCTGCTCGTAACGCGCGAACTCCATCCTGTACTCGCCGCGCCCGCCCGTGATCGCACGCAGGTCCGGCGCGTAAGACAGCATCTCGGCCATGGGCACCTCCGCCTTGACCTCGGTCATCGATCCCCTGGGCTCCATGCCCAGCGGGCGCCCGCGGCGGCTGTTGAGGTCGCCGATGACGTCGCCCACCGAATCCTCCGGCACGGAGACCGTCGCCGTCATGATCGGCTCGAGCAGGGCCGGGCTGGCCTTCTCCATCGCCTGCTTGAAGGCCATCGACCCGGCGATCTTGAACGCCATCTCCGACGAGTCGACGGTGTGGTAGGAGCCGTCGTAGAGACGAACACGTACGTTCTTGACCGGGTAGCCGGCGACCGTCCCGTGGGCCATCGCCTCCTGGATTCCCTTTTCGACGGCGGGGATGAAGCCCGAGGGGATCACCCCGCCCTTGATCGCGTTGACGAACTCGAAGTCACCGCCCTCCGCCATCGGCTCGAGCTCGATGTGGCAGTCGCCGAATTGGCCGCGCCCGCCGGTCTGCTTCTTGTAGCGCCCCTGCGCCTTGGCCGAGCCCTGGATCGTCTCCTGGTAGGGCACCCGCGGCGGGTGCAGCTCGACCTCGGCACCGAAGCGCTCGCGCATCCGCTCGACGATCACCTCGACGTGGATCTGGGACAGGCCGGCCACGATCTGCTCGCCGGTCTGGGGATCGCGATGGAAGTCGATCGTCGGGTCCTCCTCCTGGAGCCGGCGCAGGGCGGTCCCGACCTTCTCCTCGTCGCCCTTGGCCTTGGGCTCGATGGCGAACGCCATGACCGGAGCGGGCAGGTCGGGCAGCCTCAGGGCGAAGCTCCCGTCACCTGCGGCCAGCACGTCGCCGGCGTGGGTCTCCTTGAGCTTGGCCACCGCGCCGATGTCGCCGGGACCGAACTCGTCGGCGTGCTCGCGGTCGGACCCCTGCGGCACGATCAGCTGACCGAGACGCTCCTTGTGGTGCACACGGCAGTTGACGAGCTGGGAGTCCGAACGCACGACGCCCTGGTAGACCCGAAACAGGTTGACCCGGCCCGCGAACGGGTCGGCGAGCGTCTTGAACACGAAGGCGACGGCGTCTCGATCCTCCTCTGGCGCGAGCGTGAGGCCTCCCTCGAGCGAAACCTCGCCTACCATCTCGGGCGAGGGCAGGTCCTCGACGAGCGCGTCGAGCAGCCGGTTCGTGCCCAGATTGCGGGTCGCCACGCCGCATGTCACCGGAAAGATCCGCCCCGCGGTGACCCCGGCCTTGAGCGAGGTCACGGCCTCCTCGTGCAAGATCTCCTCGCCCTCGAGGTAGCGCTCCATGAGCTCGTCGGAGACCTCACAGACCTCGTCCATGAGCTTCTCGCGGTACTCCTCGGCCTGGGCGACCAGCTCGTCGGGGATGTCGATCTCGCGGCAGTTGTCGCGGCCGTCCCCGTCGTACTCGTAGGCCTTCATGTCGATGAGGTCGACGACCCCGCGCACGTCGTGCTCGGTTCCGATCGGGATCTCCGTAGCAACGACGTGCGGGCCGAACGCCGCCTTCAGCGAGTCGAGCGCCCGGAAGAAGTCGGCGCGCTCGCGGTCGAGCATGTTGACAAAGAGGAGTCGCGCGATTCCGAGCTCGTCGGCGCGCTGCCACAGGCGCTCGGTGCCCACCTCGACGCCCATGACCCCGTTGACCACGAAAACCGCGCCCTCGCACACCCGCAACGCGGCGAGCGTGTCGGCCAGGAAGCTCGACTCACCCGGCGTATCGACCAGGTTGATCTTTCGGTCCTGCCAGCGAAAGGACGACAGGCTCGCCGCGATCGACATCGAGCGGGCCTTCTCGTCGACCGCCGAGTCCGAGACCGTCGTCCCGTCGGCGACCGATCCGAGCCGGTTGATCGCACCCGCCTGGTAGAGCAGCGCCTCGCTGGTCGAGGTCTTACCGCTACCCCGGTGGCCGACCAGGGCCACGTTGCGGATCCTTCCCGCCCCCTCGTGCATCCCGAAGCTCCTCTCGCCGGTGTCCGCTGACGGGAATGTACCGGGCGGGCCGCGGCGACCCCCTACACCGCCTCGTCGAGCGCCTCGTCCCCCAGCCGACCCTTGAGCCGCAGGATCGCCTTGGTGTGCAGCTGGGAGACCCGCGACTCGGTCACCCCGAGCACCTCGCCGATCTCGCGCAGGGTCAGGTTCTCGTAGTAGTAGAGGGCGACGACGAGCTTCTCGCGCTCGGGCAGCCGGGCGATCTCGTCCGAGACCCGCTCGCGCATCTCGCTGGCGTCGAGGACGCGCGCCAGGTCAGGGGCGTTTGGGTCCTTGATGGTGTCGAGCGCGAGACCTGGTCGCCCGAGGCGTCGGACAGCGTCCAGAGCTCGTCGAGCGCGATCACCGAGGAGTTCGAGATCTGGGTCAGCGCGTCCTGAAAGTCCTCGACCGACATCTCGAGCTCCGTGGCCATCTCCGCATCGCTCGGCGCCCGGCGCAGCTCGTGCTCGAGCTTGGCGTTCACGCGCTCGATCTCGCGCGCTCGGGCGCGCACCGAGCGCGGCACCCAGTCGAGCGAGCGCAGCTCGTCGATGATCGATCCCTTGATGCGGGTGATGGCAAAGGTCTCGAACTTGATCTCGCGGCTGAGGTCGAAGCGCTCGACCGCCGCGATCAGCCCGATCAGGCCGTAGGAGATCAGGTCGGCCTCCTCGACGTGGGCGGGCAGGCTCGCGGCCATGCGTCCGGCCACGTACTTGACGAGCGGCGAATAGGCTAGAAAAGGCGCTCGCGAGCCTGAGGGTCATCCTCGTTCTTGTAGCGGCGCCAGAGCTCGTTGAGCTCGATCGCCTTCGCGTTCGCTTCCATGCCTGGGCTATCGTTCCCCTCGCGCCCGCTTCTCAGGCGCGTGGGTGTGATACAGCGTAGGCGTTTTTCAAGATTCTTGTGTCAACCCTGGTGTAGATCTGCGTCGTCGAGATGCTCGCGTGGCCGAGCAGCTCCTGGATCGCACGCAGGTCGGCGCCCCCCTCGAGCAGGTGAGTGGCGAACGAATGGCGCAGCGTGTGAGGCGAGACGCCGGCCGCGAGCGCGGCTCGGCGCGTCCACACGCCGAGCCGCCGGCGGACGTCCGACGTCGAGAGTCGACGGCCGCTCCTCGACACGAGCAGGGCTGGCTCGGGGCGGTCCGCGGCTTGCGCCG
>JACCUC010000164.1 GCA_013812065.1 Thermoleophilaceae bacterium
CCTCAGACTCGATCCAGAGCGCGTCTCCCCCGCTACCGCACCGGGATGACGTCGCGCTCGTCCGCCACTGCCTCGACGATCTCGGCCTCCGGCTCGCGCTCCTCACGCGCGCAGACGATGCGAAACGAACCGGTGCCGATCTGCGGATCGGCCTCGATCGGAAGGCCGCGGATCGAGTCCCACCCGAGCCGCTCGACCTCGAACGGGTTCATTACGACCGCCACCGCCGGCCACTCGCAGGTGGCGTTGTGGTGGTCGATCGCGCGGGAGATCGCCTCGAGGTTCTTGGCTTCGGAGCTCACGTGCGGTCTATGGAGGCTAGGTCCCGGGAGATGGCGGACTTGCCGTTGGGGCTGCGGGCTCACCGCCGAAGCGCGGCATCGCCGCGGCAATCGTCCGCTCGAGGCCGTCCCGGACGGTCAGCTCGGGCTCCCAGCCGAGCAGGTCCCGTGCGCGGGCGATGTCTGGCTGGCGCACCTTTGGGTCGTCGACGGGCAGCGCCTCGAAGACGATCTCCGAGCGCGACTCGGTCAGCTCGACCACGGCCTCGGCCATCTCGAGCAGCGTCATCTCGTGGGGGTTCCCGAGGTTCACCGGCTCGTGCACGCCCGACTCGGCGAGAGCCACGAGGCCCCGGACCAGGTCGTCGACGTAGCAGAAGGAGCGCGTCTGCGAGCCGTCGCCGAACACCGTGACCGGCTTGTCGGCAAGTGCCTGGCGCAGGAAGGTGGGGATGGCGCGGCCGTCGTTGGGGCGCATGCGCGGACCGAAGGTGTTAAAGATCCGCGCGATGCACGTGTCGAGCCCCTGCTGGCGCAGGTAGGCCATCGTCAGCGCCTCGGCGTAGCGCTTGGCCTCGTCGTAGACGCCCCGCGGCCCGATCGGGTTCACGTTGCCCCAGTAGGTCTCGGGCTGAGGATGGATGAGCGGATCGCCGTAGACCTCCGACGTCGAGGCGAGCAGGAAGCGGGCGCGCTTGCGCTTGGCCAGGCCGAGCGAGTTGTGCGTGCCGTAGGCGCCGACCTTGAGGGTGTGCAGCGGCAGTCGCGCGTAGTCGATCGGGCTCGCGGGGGAGGCCATGTGGTAGATGAAGTCGACCGGCTCGTCGACCTCGTAGTGAGCGGTGATGTCGAGGTTGAGGAAGCGGAACTGCGCGCCCTCGCGGACGTGGCCGATGTTCGCGAGATTGCCGGTCTCGAGGTTGTCGACGCAGATCACGCGGTGCTCGCGTGAGAGCAGGTAGTCGCAGAGATGCGAGCCGAGGAACCCGGCGCCGCCGGTGACGAGGCAGGTGGGCATCTGCTCTGACTGTACCTGTGAGCGCAAGCGCCGTCACGGTGCTACCGGTGGAGCACGCAGGCGGGCTGCAGGTCGAGCCCCATCACGCTCGCGAGCCTCATCACGCGGCGGTCGAACCCGTGGAGGCAGAAGGCTTTGAACACGTGGGAGGCGCCCCCGGCAGGATTCGAACCTGCGACCTAGGGATTAGAAGTCCCTCGCTCTTATCCGCTGAGCTACGGGGGCGAGCGTGGCGGCGGTCCGCCGGCCACGCTTGGGATCGTAGTCGGGACGCGGCCGAACCCCTCTCACCCGAGCCGCCTTACGCCAACCGCGAGCGCGCGGATCACATCGCCGATGACCGAGTCGCGATCGTTGGGTGGCATGAAGTTGAACTCGCCGAAGCCGGCCACACCCATCTTCGCCCGCGCCCGGATGTAGTCCGCGCGCCAGCGGTTGACCCAGTCGCGCGGGCGCCGGTCGACATTGCCGCCGAGGGACCGGGTGACGATGTAGCCGGGCGTGAGGCCGACGAGGTACCGGCGCGAGAGCGCCGCACGGTCACCGCCCCCACGGCGCAGCGCGCGCTGGCCGGCGGCCTGGTCGTAAGCGACGCGGCTCGCGCGTCCGCGGAAGTACGGATACTCCTCGCCGACGAGACGAGCGCTCGAGCTGTTGACCCGCGCCCAGAAGCGCCGCAGCTCCCCGGTGAGCCGCGCTCTCGCGATCGGGAACGCGTTGTGCGACATGTGCACGAGCCCCCGCATCGGTGGGTCGCCGAGCGGCTTGCGACCTTCGTGGAGGCCGAAGAGAATCCCGCGTGTGAAGTCGCGGTAGCGACGGCCGCTGGAGCCGGCGACCTCAGTTCGGACCTCGTCGAACTGCCAGGCGGCGACCGGCTCGCCGTCGCGGATGCGAGCTCGAAAACGGTCGCGGAAGCGCCGGCCGAGCTCCGTGCCCCAGCGCACGCGGCTGCGCTCCGACCCTCTGAGCACTCTGGCCAGCGAGGGCATCGAGCCGGTGAGATCGTTCTGACCGGTGGTGGCGAGCTTCTCGGCCTCCCGACGGCTCACCCGGCGGCGGTCCCAGAGCGTGCTCTCGGCCATCTGGAGGATCGGCGCCCAGCGATAGCGCTTGCCGGCGATCTCGCCGGGCGAGGTGCTCGTCGCGATCCTGGCGCCGTGGCGCGGCTGAGCCGAGTAGTTGCCGAAGTAGACCAGCGACGTGGAGGGGAAGCCCGCGCGGTTGAGGCTCCTCACGATGAGCGGCAGGCGGTCTGAGGGGTAGTAGGCGACGAGCGCGGTCGGACGCGTCCGGTTGGCCTCGGCGGCGGCGGGCGCGAGGGCGACGGACAGGACAGCGAGCGCTGCCGCGAGGGTCGCGAGCCGGGCGGGCCTCGACCCGAGCTTTGGCTGACCGTGGCGACGCACGCGAGATCGGAACCCGGTGGCGCGCTTGAAGTAGCGCAGGACGCTCGTCCTCAGCGGGGTGATGCCGTAGTCGCCTCCGCGGCTGCACCAACCGTCCTTTGGCGCGGCTCGTTGAGTCGCCAACCAGCTACGTGGCCAGGTTGGCACGGGCGCGCAGAACCTTCCGATCGAAGCTCGCGATCTCCACGTCGTCCGACCCCCGCTTCTCGGCGTGGATGGCCGTCGCGAGCGCGTACGCGTCCGGCAGCTTGAGGTTGGTCTTCGCGCGGACCGCGGCGGCGCGTTCAGCGAGCGCCATGTCGACCCTGATCGTCTCGATCCCGAGCTTGACGAGCATCTCCTCGACACGCTGGTGTGTGCCGGCGCGCAGCGGTCCAATCAAGATCTCGGAGTAGTTGACCGCGGAGATCAGGCGGCGGGTAGCAGGCGCCAGCGACTTCCGGACCGTCCCGACAGCATCTTCATGGTTGGCATCGCTTGCGCTGAGGAAGGCGATGAGTACATCGCTGTCGAAGACGACTACTGCCATCCTCGGCGAACGTCCTCCAGGTATCCCGGGGGGTAAACGCTCTCGTCGAAGATGCCCGCGTACTCGTCGACGAGGTCGTCGCGCTTGATCAGCTCGATCCGCCCAGGCCCGGCGCTGGTGACGCGCACGTCGTCGCCCGCAGACAGGCGGGCGGCGTTGAGGACGTCCTTCGGGATGGTGATCTGATTTTTGCGAGAGATCAAGCTCATCACGTGAACTTTACCATAGCCAGCATTGGTAAAGTCATAAGGCAGTCGGCACGCAACTGCGTCACCGCGTGGTTGCGAAATCGGGGCGGCCGGATTTGAACCGACGACTTCCGCGTCCCAAACGCGGTGCTCTACCAGGCTGAGCTACGCCCCGTTCTGCCCACGGAGTCTAAGCGTCCGCAGGCCTGCCCGGTAGGGTCCCGCCCCGCCATGGCCGACATCCAGCCCCTCCGCACCCTCCGCTACGACCTGCGCTCGGTCGGCTCGCTCGACGCCGTGATCGCACCGCCCTACGACGTGATCGACCCCCCCCGTCGCGCCGAGCTGGTCGCGCGGAGCCCGTTCAACGTCGTCGAGGTCGATCTTCCCGACCCGGCCGACGGCGGCGACCCCTACCTGCACGCGACGACGGTCCTCGAGGCTTGGCGCCAGCAGGGCATCCTCGTCCGCGAGCGCGAGCCGGCGCTGTGGGCGCTCGGCCAGGAGTTCACCGCGCCCGACGGCGCGCGGCGCACCCGGCGCGGCTTCTTCGCGCGCGTGCGCGTGGAGGACTACGGTCCGGGACGCATCCGCCCCCACGAGCGCACCCAGCCCGGCCCCAGGGAGGACCGACTGCGCCTGACCCAGGCGACGCGCACGAACCTCTCCCCCATCTTCAGCCTGTTCGACGACCCCGACGGCTCCGCGGCAGCCGCGCTCGGGCCCGCGACCGGGGAAGAGCCGTTCGCGACGGCGACTGACGACGACGGGGTCGAGAACCGCCTCTGGCGCGTCGGCGATCCGGGCGCCATCGAGGCCGTCGGGCGCGCCCTGGGCGACCGGGAGCTGCTGATCGCCGACGGCCACCACCGCTACGAGACCGCGCGCCTCTACACGCGGGAGCTCGGCAGCGAGGGCGAGCACTCCTACGTGCTCATGTTCCTGTGCGCGCTGTCCGACCCGGGGCTCGAGGTGTTCCCCACCCATCGCCTGCTCACCGGGCTCGGCGATCCCGAGGTTCAGGAGCGACTCGGAGCGGCGCTCAAGCGAGACTTCGAAGTCGAGCCGGTAGACCGCTCGGAGATCGCCCCTCCCGCCGACCCGAGCCGGGTCGCCTTCGGGTACATGGACTCACACTTCCGCCGGCCCTATCGGCTGACCTTGAAGAACCCGAGCACCGCTGCCGACGCCCTGCCCGATCACTCGGACGCCTACCGCGCGCTCGACACCGCGGTGCTCGAGGCCCTGATCCTGCGCGGAGCGCTCGGGCTGAGCGAGGCCGACATCGCCGACCAGCGCGGGGTGAGCTACGCCAAGAGCACGGCCGAGGCGCTCGAGGCCGTCGAGTCCGGGCGCGTCGACGCGGCGTTCTTCATGCGCGCGACCCCGGTCGAGCAGGTCCAGGCCGTAGCCGCCGCCGGGGAGTCGATGCCGCCCAAGTCGACGTTCTTCTACCCCAAGGTGCCGACCGGCCTCGTCTTCAATCCGCTCGAGTGACCGCCGGAGCGACCCGATCCGCCGGCGCCCGGGAGTAGAATCGCCTCGACGATGGTGAAGATCTACACGCGCGGGGGGGACGACGGCACGACCGGGCTCTGGTACGGCGGGCGGGTCGAGAAGTCGGGCGCGCGCCCCGAGGCCTACGGGTCGGTCGACGAGGCCGGCGCCGCCCTCGGTCTCTGTCGCGCCGCGGCCAAGGAGGACCCCGAGCTCCACGACGACCTGCTGCGCCTCCAGGGGGAGCTCTTCGTCGCCGGCGCCCAGCTCGCCACCGCCCCCGAAGCCGCCGAGCGCCTCGACGAGGGCGTCTCGCGCGTGACCGAGGCGATGGTCGAGCGCCTCGAGGAGGACATAGACCGCTACATGGATCGGGTCGACCTGCCGCCGAAGTTCGTCATCCCGGGCGGCACCGACCTCTCGGCCCGGCTCGACCTCGCGCGCACGGCGATGCGGCGTGCCGAACGGCGGGTGGTGGCGCTCAAGCTCGCCGGAGAGCTCGAGGACGAGACGGTGCTGCGGTTCGTCAACCGTGCATCCGACTTCCTGTTCGCGGCCGCGCGCTACGCCGACGAGCCCGAGCCCGAGCTCTTCGAGGGACGTGGGTGAAACCGTTCTCGCGCAAGTCCGACGAGCGCCAGCGCCGTATGCAGGCGGTCTCGCGCCGGGATAACGGCGCGGTCCGTAACAACGTCGAGATCCGCGGCCATCGACTCGTGGCCGACGAGCCGCCCGAGGAGGGCGGTGCGGACGAGGGCCCGAGCCCGCTCGAGCTGCTCGCCGGAAGCCTCGCGTCGTGCACCGCGATCACCATGCAGATCTACGCCGACCGCAAGGGCTGGGACATCGGCGAGGTCGTGGTCGGCGTCGACTACCAGCCCGCCCAGCGCGGCTGCCCGACCCGCTTCGAGATGGTCGTCGAGCTGCCCAAGGAGCTCCCCGAGGACCAGCGGACACGGCTGATGCAGGTCGCCGCTAAATGCCCCGTTCACCGGACACTCGAGGGCGAGGTCATGTTCGAGGAGCGACTCGAGGTCAGGTAGCCACGTCCGCGACGGCCTTCATACCACCGTCGCCCCTGCTTGGCTGAGCTCGGAGACCGCCGCGGCGGTCGGGACGACTCCCTCGGCGTCGACCCCGCGCGACGCTCCCGTGTCGACGGTCACCGTGTAGCCCTCGGCGAGCGCGTCGAGAGCCGTGCCCCGCACGCAGATGTTGGTGGCAAGCCCCGCTAGGTAGACCGAGTCGATCCCCCGCTCGCCCAGGAGGCGGCTGAGGTCCGGCCGCTCGAACGCCGAGTAGCCCTCGGTCTCGCGGTCCTGACCCTTGTCGAGGACTACGTCGACCCGTTCGCGGTCGAGTGCGGGGTGGAGCTCGGCGCCCTCGGTTCCCTGAACGCAGTGGACCGGCCACGGGCCGCCCTGGTCTACGAACGAGGAGTGGTCGGGCGGGTGCCAGTCGCGGGTGGCGACGACGAGCTCGAAGCGGTCCGAGCCGGCGAGGTCGTTCAGGCGACTGGCGATCTCGTCGCCCTCGGGGACCGCGAGCGCGCCCTCGGGCGGCGTGAAGTCGTTCTGGAAGTCGACGATCAGAAGCGCTTCGGCGATCACCCGATAATACGGAGATGGCGAGCACCGACCGGCTCCGCGAGCTCCTGCTCACGCCCGAGGCCGCCGCCATGATGGACGCCCCCGGGTCCACCGACGCCGCGGTGCTCATTCCCATCTTCGAGCACGACGGTGAGCTGCACGCCGTCTTCACCGAGCGCCGTGCCGACCTGCGCCGCCACGGCGGCGAGATCTCCTTCCCGGGCGGGCGCCAGGACCTGCCCGACGAGGACCTCCGCGCCACCGCCCTGCGCGAGGCGGAGGAGGAGACCGGACTGCCGCCGGACGCCGTCGAGCTCGTCGGCGCGCTGCCGCCGACCGGTACGTTCGTCACGAGCTACCGCATCCATCCCTTCGTCGGGATCATCGAGCCCGGGCACGAGTGGGTGCTGCAGCCGACCGAGGTCGAGGCCGTGCTCGAGCTGTCGCTGCCCGCGCTCGTGCGGGGCTACGAGGCCAAGCGCCTGTGGGGCAAGGGCGTGCCGTTCAAGACTCCGACCTACACGGTCGACGACCACTTCGTGTGGGG
>JACCUC010000167.1 GCA_013812065.1 Thermoleophilaceae bacterium
TGACCATCCCGAGCAGCTTGCGGCCCTCCCGCGCCAGCGCTCTGGTGCCCTGCAGCGCCAGCATCGCGTCCGACGGATACCGGATGTCGGCCTCGATCACCGTCGAGTCCACCCTGACCGCGCGGCCCACGAACCTGGTCTCGCGCTGCGCCTTGGCGATCACCAGCCGGGTGATCTCGTCGACCATCGCGGCCCCGAGCCGGCGCGTCAACTTGCGGATCGTCGACTCGTCCGGCACCCGCCTGTCGATCGAGATCAAGCAGAACCGTCGCAGATGCAACGAATCCGACACCTCCCTGACCAGCGACTCGTAGCCCCACCCCGAACGCTGCTTGATCACCATCAACCGCACGTAGGTCTCGATCGCGACCGTCGGGCGCCCGTGGCCCGCGGCCGAGCGTCCCCTCGCCTCGGCTTCGCCCTGCCAGTGCGCCGCGATCGGGGCCAGCAGTCCCGGGTTCAGCGCGTCGATCCGCGCGAGATCCTCCGGCAGCTCGCGGACCTCGACCGGCAGCACCTCGTCCCACAACGACTCCACCTGCCCCGCCGACAAGCGCAGCACCCGGACCCCCTCGATCGCCCACAGAACCCCTCATTTGCAGGCGAATCATCCCGATCAGGCCGGACAGAACCAGCCGCCCGAACGGCGACTATTTCCGGGGGAAGTAATTAGCGCGGCGGCCTCTTCGGGTGAACGTCCGGCTTGCTCCAGAAGGGCGCCGATTCCCGCCAGGTGCAAGAAAAGGTTCTCGACCTCATGGCACGGCAACACATAGACGCCGGCCTCACTCGCGAGCGTGGCGGCCTGCTCGTCCGTTCGAAGGTCCCGGTCGATGATGCCGCCGACACGCAGCTGGTCCGTCTCGGCGGCGAGCTCTCGCACGGCCGCAAGCTTCCGAATGACGTCGTTGCAACTCCCCACCTCGACGAACTTGTCGCCGGTGTGCGAACCCAGCAGGCCAGCGAACCGTTCGCGTTCTCGTCCCGGCCGCTCGCCCTCGATGAGGATGAAGCGAGACCGTGCCAACGAGAAGGCGGGAGACCCGACGGCGCCGGCCAACGTCGCGAGAGCGGGCCGCTCGCCAAGGGACGCGACCGACCGAACCTTCCGGTCTTCGGACCGCTCGAGGACAAGCGTCGTATCAAGGCCCGCGGCCTCGGCCGCTTCGAGCGCGTGGGTCGCTATCCAGACTTGCCCGTCCTCCATAGAGGCCCTGATGTAGCTCAACCAGGTCCGGAGCAGGTCGGGGTTCAGGTGCAGTTCTGGCTCGTCGATGAGGAGCAACCCCCGCCGCAGCTGGAAGCGCTCGATCTGACCGGTGAGGAAAGCGACCTCTCGCTCGCCACCGCTCAGGTCCTCGTAGCGAAGCTCCTCACCGGCGCTGTCGAATATGAGAGTCCTTCCGTCACGGTCCAAGCGCTCGAAGCGCAGATGCGGCAGGACTTCCAACAGCGCGGCGCGGAACGGCTCCTGTGGGTCGTCCGGCTCCGGAATGGGCTGCCCCTCGCGTTTCGCACGTTGCGCTAGCTCGAGGTACTCCGCTTCGTATCGATGGGCGCCGGCGAGCATTGCCTTTAGCCACTCGGCATACATGTTCTGGGTGAGCAGCGCCGCTTGCTGCCTGACGTAACCAGGGACCTTGAGGTCCTGTCGGATGAGGCTCCAGATTTCTTGGTCCTGGATGGAGACAGGGCTGAACGCGCGATCAGCATCGATGTAGAGCTCGTTCACCTCCTGCCGCTGGTGGAGCACCGATACGAGGACCTGACCCACGTTTTGAGCCGTATTGACATCGTCGAATCCGCCGGCTCGTATGCCCACTGGCCCTTCGGGAGCTCCGGTCTCTGAGTCGACGATGTTGGTATGCCGAAAGAGAAGCGTTCCGTCCCATCGGTCCATCTGTGCGCCATAGGCGTCGAGCTGCGGCTGCTGCGCCGTTAGGTCGATGCCCTCCGGCAACCTCAGCGTGAGGGAGATGTCGTACTCGCCCGCGCCGAATGGTTGGCGCTTCAGCTGCAACCCGGGGGCTAGCCCCATCTGCCCCGCGCACGTCGCGATGAGCTCGAGGATGTTGCTCTTGCCGGTCCCGTTCTCTCCAACGAGGCAAATCAAGGTCGCGTCGACCGGAATCTCAATGTGGACGTCTTCGAGGTTCCGCCACCTTTTGATGGTGAGTGCCACGACGCGCATCGCTGGCTACTTTCCTCGCTCCATTGCAGCAGTAGTATGGGCTCCGAGTCGGAGGGCGGCGAGCCAGCGCCCCAGCGTGCTCCGCGAACTGCTCGGTTCCGATCGAGCTCCGCTAGATCGGTGGGTTCAGGAGCTCTGAAAGAACGTTCCGGCGGCTGGATGGAATAAGGGCAAGAGCTCGTCGATCCCGCACTTAACGTCAGAGGGTCGCTCAGCCGCGGAGACGGAGCCCTCCGCGGACCGAGAGTGCTCCTTCCGCGTGAATGGAGGACCAGGATTCGCCCACGCGGCGCGCCCCAGACGTCGATCCCGGCCAGCACCGCCGGCCAGCCTGGGCTGCGAGGTTCGGACATCGCTCAAATACCCGTGTCCGATCGTTCTGCCGTTTGCGGCCTCGCCAAGCCAATACAAAGCAGCGCACGACGCCAGCGGAGAGGGAGGGATTCGAACCCTCGAGGCAGGTTGACCCCGCCCACGCGATTTCCAATCGCGCTCCTTAAGCCACTCGGACACCTCTCCGAGAGAGCAGAGACTACCCCGGCCTGAGGAACCTGACCACCCGCCGGGAGATCGGCTGGGTCGCCCGGGGCGAGAGGCGGTGGAGCAACCACCGGGCCACGACGTGGACCGAGCGACGGTGACCACGAGCCAATGCTTGCTACCGCCTTGACGACGGCCTCGGCCACATCCTCGGCCGAGCCGCCCCGCCGACGGTAGAAGTCGACCGTAGCGTCCGGCGGTCGGCCAGCGTCCCGCACATAGCTGCGGTGCGGGTGATCGCGGTGTCGACGATGCCCGGGCAGCTCGCTCACGTCGATCCCCCGGGGCGACAGCTCGGCGTTCAGCGACTCGCTCAGTTCCACTTACGCCGACTTCGAGGCGCAATAGGCGTCATGTGGCCGACCGGGATGGGCCGGAGGCCGTGTTGACCACCGTCGCCCGGCGCCCCTGGCGAAGCATTGCGCGGCACAAGGCCTGAAGCCGTGGGCGATACCGAACACGTTGATCCCGATCACCCGCGCTCACAGGCCGAGGCCCTGAACCCCCCGCTCCCCCCACCCCAGATGGTGGGCGACCTCGTGGCGCAGCGTGCGCTCGACCTGCTCGGCCAGCAGCGCGGGGTCGTGCCCGAAGTCGCGCTCGAGGGTGTCCTGGTAGACGACGATGCGGTCCTCGTACTTCCCGCGGGCCACCGTGTCGCCGAAGTAGTGCCCGTAGGCCCCCACCTCCCGGCCGCGGGGGGAGACCACGACGGGGACGTCGTCCAGGAGGCCTCGGAACTCCTCGGGCAGCCGCTCGATCGCCTCACCGACGATGCGCTCGAAGTCCGTCGGCTCGCGACCGGTCGGCGGCGCGTGCCCGAGCGTCTCCGCCCGCTCGACGACGCGGTCGAACTCGGGCTCGGTGATCTCCTCACGGCCGCGCAGGGCCACGGTGGCCCACGCGGTGAGGAGCGCGAGGGCGCAGGCGCCGGCGATCACGGCGATGAGGTCCTCGGCGCCCGAGAGCGACGGCGGGTTGACGAGGAACAGGATCGTTCCGACGACGAACAGCGCCGTGGCACCGGCGCGCAGGATGGGCTTGACCGGCTCGAGCACGGAGCTCGAAGGGTAGGCGGGCGAGCGCTCAGCTCCCTCGCCCGGCGCGGCGGTCGGTCAGCCCGCGCTTGCAGGGTTGCCGGTGGCCTGGCCTTCCTCGTTCGGAACTCCGGCGCTTTCCTCGGCGTCGCCGCGCGCACCCTCGCGCTCCTCCTGATCCTTGTGGATCTGCTCGGGCGGTGCGTCCTCGGGCTGGTCCGACTCGTCGCGGTCGCGGTCCATGCCCTGGTGCTACCCGGCTCGGGGCGTGGCAAACGGGGCATCCGGACCTAGACTCGCGGCCATCCGCGCGAAAAGGCAGCGAGACGATGAAGCTCGAAGGCATCCACCACATCACCGCGATCACCGGCGACGCGCCGGGCAACGTCGACTTCTACGCGCGCGTGCTCGGCCTGCGTCTGATCAAGAAGACGGTCAACCAGGACGATCCGACCGTCTACCACCTGTTCTACGGCGACGAGGAGGGCGCTCCCGGCAACGATCTCACCTTCTTCGAGTACCCGGGGGCCGCCCGCGGCCGTGCGGGCGCCGGGATGGTCCACCGAGTCGTCTGGCGCGTGGGCTCACCGGAAGCGCTCGAATTCTGGGCGCGGCGCCTCGGCGACGAGGGGATCGAGGCCCGCCTCGAGGACGGCGCGCTGATATTCGCCGAGCCGGAGGGGCTCGAGCACGAGCTCGCCGTGACCGACGTCGCGGACGCGCCCCTCGTCGCCCACGCCGCCGGGGTGCCGGACGAGCTCGCCCTCCAGGGATTCGATGCCGTCCGAGCCTTCACGGCCGACCCCGAGGCAAGTCGTCCGCTGCTCGAGGAGGCCCTCGCCTTCGAGCCCCGCTCCGAGCGCGAGCTCGAGGCGCGGGGCACACAGCGCGGGGGGCGGATCGTCTACGACGTCACCGACCGCGGGGGCGTCCCCGGCGCGGGCACGGTCCACCACGTCGCC
Organism: Thermoleophilaceae bacterium; assembly: GCA_013812065.1. GTDB lineage: Bacteria > Actinomycetota > Thermoleophilia > Solirubrobacterales > Thermoleophilaceae > JACCUC01. The sequence goes on from JACCUC010000167.1 coordinate 4,731, forward strand.
TGGGCGACTCATACCGACGAGCAGGAGCAGTGGCGCGAGCGCGCCCTCGCCGCCGGAGCTCGCCCGACCCCCGTCATCGACCGCTTCTACTTCCGCTCGGTCTACTTCCGAGAGCCGAGCGGCGTGCTGTTCGAGCTGGCCACCATCGGGCCCGGCTTCACCGCCGACGAGCCGCTCGAGACCCTCGGGGAGCGGCTCGCGCTGCCGCCCGACTACGAGTCGATGCGCGATCGCCTCGAGCAGACGCTCACCCCGCTGCCCGATACCCAGCGGTGGCGAAGAGCAAGCGAAACCTCCGACGTTCCTTAGGTTTTCGTTCACCAGCCTCTGCGACCCAGGCGAGCGTTTCGGATATCCGTCGAAGTCAGGTGGCCTTCGGCCGCGATCGTGCCGATAACGAGAGAGCAGGTTCGCTTTCACCCGATCGTCCAACTGGAGACCATGTACCTTCGCCTCACCCTTATCGCCTCGCTCGCGGCCGTTGTGCTCGCGGTCGGGCCGGCCACGGCGTCCGCCGGGAGCTACGACTACCTCGTCGCCCCGATGACGCATTGTGGCGGGACCCAACAGACCAACACGAGCCTCTCGACCGGCGCCCAGGAGTCGGTCATGCTCTGCCTGCACAACTACGCGCGCAGAAGGGCAGGCCGTGCGGGGCTGCGCGGCAACTCGCTGCTTTACAGCTCAAGCAACGTCAAGACCGCCGACATGATGCGCTGCCGGAGCTTCAGCCACAACGCCTGTGGGCGCGACGCGCTCTACCACGTCAAGCGGCTTGGGTACACGAGGTGCAACAGCTGGCGTGCGGGCGAGAACATCGCCTGGGGATCGGGCAGCTACGGCAGCGTCCGGGCGATCATGACCCGGTGGGTCAACTCGACGGGTCACCGCACGAACATCCTCAACCTCCGGGTTCAGGGATCTCGGCGTGGGACTGCGCAAGGGATCCTTCGCCGGTCGCTCTAACGCGCAGGTCTGGACGACCCACCTCGGCTACCGCTCCTGCTGAGACGAGGTCGGTTGGGGGTTTGACTCCCCTCCAGAGAGGAGGGCGGCCGGTGACCTGCCGGCCGTCGCTCCTCGCTCGCTCGCCTCGGGAGCCCGGGCGTCGGCGGCCGCGAGGGCGCTCGGACGGTCGTGGTCTTGCCGGCGCCTGGCGCGGCAAGCGGCGAAGGGAGGCCTTGTGACAAGATCCGGTCAGATGGACGAGCGCTCAGAGGACCGGCAGGCGAACCCGAGGACGACGAAGAGCATCTTCGCACCTTCTCGCCGAGCGGTCCCGAAGGCCAAGGACATCGCACGCGATCTCAAGCGCGTCGCGCGAGGCCGCTTGGATCGGCATAGCCCGCAGAAGTAGGAGCAACTCAAACAAGGGGGCGTTATGAAGGGTAGGGGCATTTACATCAGCACCGGAGCGGTCGTTCTCATCATCGTGGTGATCTTGCTGTTCCTCCTGCTTCGCTGATCGGTGGCGCAGGCCTGAGGGCGCAGCCGGGGCCGACACCCGAGCCCGCGACCCCTCTCGACAGCCCCGCCGCCGACTGGCCCCACGACGGCGGCGAGCACGACCTGGCCGTCGTCGGTGCCGGCATCGTCGGACTCGCCGTCGCGCGCGAGGCGCTCGCGCGCCGGCCGGACGCTGGGGTCGTCGTGCTCGAGCAGGAGGCTGAGGTCGGCACCCACCAGACCGGCCACAACAGCGGCGTGATCCACGGCGGCATCTACTACCGGCCCGGCTCGCTCAAGGCGCGCCTGTGCGTGGCCGGCGCGCGCGAGCTCTACGAGTACTGCGACTCCCGCGGGATCGCCGCCGAGCGGTGCGGGAAGGTCATCGTGGCCACGCGTCCCGAGGAGCTGTCGCGCCTCGCCGAGCTCGAGCGGCGGGGGCGGGAGAACGGCGTGGCGGGGCTGCGGCGGCTCGGTCCGCGGGAGCTGCGCGAGATCGAGCCCCACGTGCGCGGCCTGGCGGCACTTCATTTGCCGCAGACGGGAATCGTCGACTTCGGGGCGGTGGCGCGGGCGCTCGCAGCCGATGTCCGCGCAACCGGCGGCGAGGTGGCCACCGGCTGCCGGGTCGAGACGGTCGAGCGCCGCG
>JACCUC010000187.1 GCA_013812065.1 Thermoleophilaceae bacterium
GCGCGCGACCTCGCGGATGCCGATCGAGCCCGCGGCGGCGCGCAGCCAGGTGGCGACGAACACGAGCAGGACGGCGCGCGTCCCCCGGCGAAGCCCCTCCTCGAGGCCGAGGCCGCCCACGATCGAGAAGGTGAGCGAGCCACCGCCGATCAGCAGGGCCAGGACGAGACCGGCCGGAACAGCCTCGCGGTCCGGCCGTGAGAGCGCCCAGGCGACCGCGAGCCACGCCGCCACCGCGGCGAGCAAGAACCACTCGGTGGTGGCCAGGAGCAGGCCAAAGGCGACGGCGGACGCCGCCGCAACCGCGCGCGGGTCGAACCGTCGCTCGCCGGGCGAGCCGGCGCGCTCGACTGCCTCCTCGCGGTCGCCCGGGACCACGGTGTCCGGCCAGCGGCGCAGGCCGCGCCGATAGAAGTGGACCTGGATCGCGCTGGCGAGCGCCGCCCAGGCAATGATGAACAGGCCGGTCAGCGCCAGCGCACCGGCCACACCGGGAGGGGGAAGCGAGAGCGACCCGAGCAGCGCGTCGTAGGTGCCGGCGTAGGCGTCGAGCCCGCCGATCAGGACGAACACGAAGAACGCGGTCGCGAGCGTGTTGTGGAGGATGCGGCCGGCCGCGCATGCGAGGAACTGGCCGAGCCGGCCGACCCCCCGCCGCTCGAGCGCGCCCATCATCGGTGCCGTCAGCGCCTGGGTGAGCGGTCCGTTGACCCGGGCCGGGCCGAGGTAGGCGACGGTCTGGACCATCGCCGCGAGGCTCGCTCCGTAGCCGACCCGCGCGCCGAAGCGCTCGCCGGCGCGCGCGAGCGATACGCCACCGGCAAGGGCGAGCACGAACGCCCCGGCGGGGCTCGCGCGTGCGGCCAGGAACGAGAGGGCGGACACGTGCGCGAGTCCCACCGGCCGGGAGACGTGACCATCGACCGAGGCCTTCGGCTCCGACCACGGGGCCTGCGCCGGGCGCGCGGTCGCGGCGGTCCTGGGCGCGTCGGGTCGGTCGATCGAGCTCATGCGTTCGCGCCGCCGAGGCGCTTCGAGCCACGGTAGCGAGCGTACCGCGGCACGCGCGAAGGACTCGCCCGCGCGGGATCGGGAGGGCCGGCTCGCACCGCTCGGATGAGGGCCCCCGCGCCGCGCTCGTCCCGGCGTGGTACAACGGAGACCTTGACCGGCAGCGTCCTCGCCGCGACTCCCGGCGGCTTCGCCACCGAAGCGCTGCAGGTCGCCGTCCTCTCCCTCGTAGCGGTCGCCTACGCGAGACGCGCGGGCACGCTCAGACGCCGCGGCCGTGCGCCTTCCCCCTTTCGCCAGGCGTGGTTCTTCGGCGGCCTTCTGATCCTCGTCCTCGCGCTTGCCTCGCCGATCCATACGCTCGGCGAGGAGCGCCTCTTCTACGCGCACATGGTCCAGCATCTGCTGATCGGCGACCTTGCGGCGCTCGCGATCGTGCTCGGCCTGAACGGGCCCCTCTTGCGCCCGGTCCTCGCCCTCCCGCTGCTTCGCCGCCTGCGCGTGCTCGCACATCCGCTCGTCGCTCTCCCGCTGTGGACGGTGAACCTCTTCGTCTGGCACCTGCCCGACCTCTACCAGGCGGCGCTCGCCGATGGCGCGGTGCACGCTCTCCAGCACGGCCTCTTCCTCACCACGGGCGCGCTCATGTGGGCCGCCGTCGTCGAGCCGCTTCCGGGGCCCGTCTGGTTCGGGACGGGCCCCAAGGCGCTCTACGTCCTCGTCGTACGGACGGCCGGCGCCGTGCTCGCGAGCGTGTTCATCTGGGCCGGAAGCCCGTTCTACCCGTGGTACGCCGCCGGCGAGGCGCGCTCCGGCATATCCCCGTTGACCGATCAGACGATCGGCGGCCTGATCATGTTCGTCGAGGGAAGCGTTGTGACGCTCGTCGCCTTTGGGTGGCTCTTCCTGAGCTGGCTCCGTGAGGCCGAGCTGCGCCAGAGGCTCGTGGACAGCGGGCACGACCCCCGGACGGCCGCGCGGGCGGCTCGCTACGGGCGCTCGGCGCTCGCTCGGTCCGGGGCGGACCCCCCGGACCGGACCTGAGGCCGGTCCACCCGCCAGCTCCGCTGGACCAGCCGCCCCGCGCTACGCCGGCGCCGGCTCCTTCTCCCTCTCGGCTTCCTGCGCCTCCTCCTCGGCCTCCTCTTCGGCGCGCTCCTTATCCACCCCGATCTCCTCGCCTCGCTTGAGCTCGCGGCAGATCCGTCGGGTCACGAAGAAGGCGACGATCGGCGCGACGATCACCGCCCCCCGGAAGAACACGACCTGCGACTCGTAGTCGAGCCCGAAGAAGACGGTGGCGCGGTCGGCCGAGCCGGCGAGGAAGATGAGGGCGACCCAGGTGAAGAAGGCAAAGCCGAACGCCGTCCGGCCCGGGACGTCACGGGGGCGGTCGAGGATGTTGTGGAAGCCGCGAACGCCGCCGAAGCGCCGCTCGAGCCACGGCCAGGCGCCGAGGACGGCCATCACGACCAACGGGAAGAGCGCCCCGCCCCAGAAGGGATTGGGAATGAGCGTGTAGTCGCCGATCGTCACGTCGAAGCCGGGCACGAGGCGCAGCGAGCCGATCAGCCAGCCGAGGTACCAGTCGGGCTGGGCACCGTTCGTTCCCTGCGACACCTCGAAGGGCCCCCACTGCCAGATCGGGTTGATCTGAACGAGCCCACCGAGCAGGAAGAGGACTGCCACGGTCGCGAACATCAGGGCGAGCGAGCGCGGCACCTGGGCCGGGAAGGCCGGCATCCCGACGAGCTTGCGCTCGGTCGCGCGCTTCGTGGCCTTGAACTGGGCGTGATGGCGTGAGGCGACGAGCGCGAGGTGGCCGGCCATGAGCGTCCCGATGAGGATCGGCAGCAGAAAGACGTGCGCGACGTACATGCGCGACTCGAAGGCGGGATCGCCCGGGAACGGACCTCCCCAAAGGCCGAGCGTGAGGTTGGCGCCGACGACCGGGAGCGAGAGGGCCACCCCGTAGCCGATCGCGAGGCCGATGCCCGACAGCAGGTCATCGATCATCGAGTAGCCGAGGTAGCCCTCGAGCAGCGTCGCGAAGAGCATGAGCAGGCCGATCACCCAGGTGATCTCGCGCGGCTTGCGAAACGCCCCGGTGAAGAAGACGCGCAGTAGGTGCATCAGGATCGCTGCCACGAAGATGTTGGACGCCCAGTGGTGGGTCTGGCGCATGAGTAGGCCCGAGGGGATGTCGAACGAGAGCTCCACGGCGGAGCGGTAGGCCTCGCTCATAGCCAGGCCCTGCAGGGGCTTGTAGCTGCCGGTGTAGGTCGTCTCGGCGAGGCTCGGCTCGAAGAAGAGCGTGAGGTAGACGCCGGTCGCGACGAGCACGATGAACGCATACATCGCGATCTCGCCGAGCAGGAACGACCAGTGGTCGGGGAAGATGTACCGCAGGCTCTTGCGCAGGAACGGCACGGCGCCCGTGCGCGAGTCGAGGAAGTTGACGGTCCGGCGGATCAATGCGGCTCCTCCATCTCGATGCCCCACCAAGAGGGGCCGATCGCATCCGAGAAGTTACCGCCGGCGCGGATCTCGCGGCCCGCGTCCACGGTCAGCGGGAGCTGAGGCAGCGGTCGGCCGGCGGGTCCGAAGAGGACCTCTCCGCCCTTCGCCGGGTCGAAGGTCGAGTAGTGGCACGGGCACACGAGCGCCGGACCGGGCTGGGTGGGACCGTAGGTCGGCTTCTGATAGATCGCGACCGTGCAGGCGGCGTGGGGGCAGATTTTCGAGAAGGCGAGGATGCCCTCGGGCGCCCAGCCCGCTCGCTCGGGAGGCAGCCTGAGCGCCGCCGGATCGACGCGCACGACGACGAGCGAGGCACCGAGGTTGCGGTCGGAGGAGCCCTCCGGGAACGCGGTGTAGAAGGTCTCCTGCTCGATCTCCTCCGCCTTGTAGGGCTTGCCCTTGTCGTCGACGAGGCGGCGACCCGGACGCCACGGCGTGCGGTAGAGGGGAGCGACGTCGATCCACGGGCCCATCGAGAGCGCCGGCGTCAGCGCGGCAAGGCCGATCGCGCCGCCCGCGGTTCCCCCGGCGCCCACGAGCAGCCGCTTGCGGGTTATCCCGCTCGTGCTCTCCTCCATGACCTTCGCCACCTCCTCCTGCTCCATGGGAGCGGCGGCCTCGGGATAGTCCTCGGCGACCTCCTCGGAAGGCAGCACGCGCTCGCCGAAGAGCAAGAGCGCCGCCGCCACAAAGGCGAACGACGCCGCGAGCGTTATCCCCAGCAGCTCGTGCTGGGTGGAGAACTTCTCGAGCGAGTAGACGACGATGAACGCGATGGCGCTGACCGCTGCGGCGACCAGGAGGGCAGCGACGGCGAGCTCCGAGCGGGGGCTCTGCGGGCCGGGGGCGACGATGTCGTGCGAGTCGTGCTCGCCGTCGGGGCTCGTCGTCACGCGCGCAACCTCCTTCCGATCATCAGGCAGACCAGGACTAACACTACGGCGGCGAAGTACCAGGTGACCATTCCCTCGGTGATGGGACCCAGGTGGCCGATGCCCCAGCCGCCCTCGTCGACAGGCTCCTTGGCCGCGAGCTCGGCGTAGGCGATGATCGAGTCGAGCTCCTCGTCGCTGATCTGGCGCTCCGAGAACCTGGGCATGAGATACGGCCCGATGCGGACCGACTGGGCAATCTGGACGGCCGAAGCGTCCGTGAGCGGCGGAACGCGCGCGCCCGTGGTTACCCCGCCCTGGGCCGCTACCTGGTGGCAGCCGGCGCAGTTCTCCGTGAAGAGCTCGTAGCCCTCCGCGAGGTTGCCTCGCTCCGGGTGCGGCTTGGGTATGGGAGGCCCGGGGGGCGGCAGCGAGGACACATAGTCGACGAGCGCCCGGATCTCGAGGTCGCTGAAGAGGGGCCGGCGCCGCACGGGCTGCTCGTCGGGCTCCGAGATCGGCATGTAGCCCGTGCGCAGGTAGAAGTCGACCGAGCGAGCGCCCACGCCGCGCAGCGAGGGACCCTGACCCTCGATGCCCTCGGTCGTCTTGCGAGGAGTTCGCTGGCCGCTCCCGTCGATGCCGTGACAGGCCGAGCAGTTGCCCGCGTAGAGCTGCGAGCCGAGCTCGCGCGGCGGCAGCTTGGTTTCGCCGGAGGGGCGGACGACGCCGTTCTTCGGCTGCGCGTAGGCCGCGCCCGCGAGCACCAGGGCACTCAGGACGGCGGCGAGGATCAGGCGGCGCAGCGACACGGCCTACTGGGTGTAGAGGTAGTTGGCGATGTCGCGGGCCTGCTCTGGTGTCAGGCCGAGGTTCGGCATGACGGTCGTCGGGTCGATCGCCTGCGGGTTGAGGAGCCAGCGCACGACCTCGTCGGGGTTGTTCGGCAGCCGGCCCGCAATCCGGGGGTTTGCCTGGAACTTCTCGAGCGACGGCCCGACGTCGCCGTTCGCGCGCTCGACGCCGCCGATCCGGTGGCACGAGCCGCACCCGTTCTTGACGATGAGGTCGTGGCCCCGCTCGGCACTCGCCTTCGTCGCGGGGTCGGAACCGCCTCCACAGCCGCCGAGCAGCCCAGCCCCCGCGAGGCATGCTGCCACGACCGCCGCTTGCCCGAGCCCCCTCATGACTGGACGCACTCCGGGAAGGCGACGACGGTGATCCCGCTCATGAGGACGATCGAGAGAAAGAGCGGCGAGACGACGATCCCGACGATCGCGAGGAAGCGCACCCTCGCCTCCGGAAGGTCGGTGCCGGCGTCCTTGGTGGCCCGATAGGCCATGAACGCCGCGGCCCCGGAGAGGGCTGCGACGATGACGGCCACCGCCGTCGCGGCGACCGTCCAGCCGTCGACCGGCACCCCCCACTGGCTACCCGCCTGATTGCAGGCCGCCTCGATCAGGGTTATTCCGACCACGTGCTGGACGGTCCACGCGAGCGGCGCGCCGAGCAGCCCGAACCACATGAATAAGGACAGGCGGCGGGTCACAGCGACGGAAAGAGCTGGGTGAGCACGACCGGTATCCCGATCAGGTTGACGAAGTACAGGTACAAGGCCACGACCTGGACGCCGATCAGCCGGTAGTTCGTGAGCCCTCCCCGGGTGATACGGACGACCAGGAAGGCGATCAGGAGCATGCCCACGACCACGTGCGCGCCGTGCGCGGCGACGAGCGTGAAGTAGATCGAGGTGTAGGCGTTCTCGGTCGGGGCGAACTTGTTGTAGTCCTCGATGAAGAGCCCGATCTGGCCCGCGAGGTAGAAGCACTGCACCGCGAGGGCCAGGGCCAGCCACGCCCACGCCGCCCGGGTCCTGCCGAGGCGCGCGCCGCGGGAGCCGAGGAAGATCGGCACGCTCGTCGCCACGAGCACCGCGGCGAGTAGAAGCGGCCCCTCCGGAGGCGTCGGCTCGATCCCCGGCGGCGGCCACTCGACGACCTGGAAGCGCAGGTAGAAGTAGGACGACATCAGCGTCCCGAAGAACGCGGCCTCGGTGGCGATCAGGAGCGCCATCCCCCACCAGCCACTCGGGCGCGACCTCCGCCGCTGAGCGGTGAGCGCCGCCGCGGCGGCGTCCGTCGCGTCCATGCTTCGGGTGACGTCGTTCACGCGACTTGGGGCTCCTTGCAGTGCCAGGCGGCGAGCACCAGTCCGGTGAGAGCCGCGAAGCCGAGCGCGACCACGTAGTGCTGAAGGAGGAGCATGGTGAACATGCCCAGGAGAGTGACCGAGATCAGGAATGGGGCCCACGACTGGGAGGGCATGTCAAGGATCTCGTCCCAGTCCGCGTCGAGGAGCGTCGAGGACGGCGTCTCGTGACCGCCCTCGAGCACGACGTCTCCCTGCTCGAGCCGCTTCATGTCGCCCTCGCGGTCCTCGCGGTCCCACATCGCGTACGGGCTCGAGACCTTGGGGATCACCGGGAAGTTGTAGGACGGCGGCGGCGAGCTCACCGACCACTCGAGCGTGTCCCCGCCGAAGGGATCGTCGCCTGCGGGGGCCCCGCGGCGGTAGCTGACCACCAGGTTCGCCACGATCATCAGGAGCCCGATGGCGAGGATGTAGGCCCCCAGCGTCTCGAGCAGGTTGATGAAGTTCCACCCGAGATCGCCCTGGTAGGTGTACTGGCGTCGCGGCATCCCGAGCAGCCCGACGATGTGCATGGGGAAGAAGGTCAGGTTCATCCCCACGAAGGTGACCCAGAAGGAGGCCTTGCCGGCCCGTTCGGAGTACATCCGGCCCGTCACCTTCGGGAACCAGTAGTAGATGCCGCCGAGCAGGGGGAAGACCGCCGCGCCGAAGATCACGTAGTGGAAGTGAGCGACGACGAAGTAGGTGTCGGTCAGCTGCTGGTCGAACGGGATGGCGGCGAACATGATCCCCGTCAGCCCGCCGAGCACGAAGAGGACGATGAAGCCGATGATCCACAGCAGCGGCGTCTCGAAGCGCGGGCGCCCGGTGACGATCGTGATGATCCAGGCGAAGAGCTGGATCGCGCTCGGGATCACGATGATGAGGCTCGCCGCCGCGAAGTAGATCGTCGTCACCGTCGCGAGGCCGACGGCCAGCATGTGGTGCGCCCACACGCCGAACCCGATGAACGCGACGGCGATCTCGGCCAGCGCGACGAGCGGGAAGGCGACCATCTTCCTGCCGCTGAACGTCGGGATGATCGCCGTCGCGATGCCGAACGCGGGCAGGATGATGACGTAGACCTCGGGGTGGCCGAAGATCCAGAACAGATGCTGCCACAGGAGAGTGTCGCCTCCGAACGCGACGTCGTAGAAGTGCAGCCCCAGCGCCCGGTCGAGCTCGAGGAAGGTGAGCGCCGTCGTGAGGGGCGGCAGCGCGAACACCAGCGCGAACGACACGGCGAGGATCGCGTAGCAGAAGAGCGGCATGCGGTTGAGCGACATCCCCGGCGCCCGCAGCTTGAAGATCGTGACGATGAAGTTGATCGCGGTCGCAGAGGTCGCGATGCCGGTGAAGATCAGACCGAGCGTGTAGAAGTCGATGTTCGGGCCCGGCGTGTACTGCCGGGAGGCGAGCGGCACGTAGTCGAACCAGCCCGCGTTCGGGGCGGTGCCCCCGACCATGCTCGAGTAGATGAAGATGCCGGAGGCGAGGAAGATCCAATAGGAGAGGGCGTTCATGCGCGGAAACGCCATGTCGCGTGCCCCGATCATGAGCGGCAGGAGGTAGTTCCCGAACGCCCCGATCTGCATCGGGATCACCGCGAGGAAGATCATCGTGATGCCGTGCATCGACATCAGCTGGTTGAAGAAGTCCGGCGAGACGATCTCCCCGTTCGGCCCCATCAGCTGGGTGCGGATGAGGAGCGCCTCGAGGCCGCCCAAGGCAAAGAAGGTGAGCGACGTGAAGAAGTAGAGGATCCCGATCCGCTTGTGGTCGACGGTGGTGAGCCAGCCGACGAGCCCGGAGGGCCCCTTCCAGATTCGCTCGAGCCGGTCGAGGCGCCGCTGAGCGGCGGGAGGTGGGGCGACGGTGGCCATGGGCTAGCGCAGCCTCTCCATGTACTCGACCAGGGCCTGCAGCTCAGGCCCAGTCAGGTCGAGTGCGGGCATCTTGGTGCCTTCCTTCATGGTCTGTGGGTCGAGTACCCAACCGGCCAGGTAGCCCTTGCGGTTGGGGATGGTGAGCGCCCCGAGCGTCTCGCGGCTCTTGAGGTGGGTCAGGTCGGGTCCGACCTGTCCGCGCGCGGTAGTGCCCCGGATCGTGTGGCAGCTCGCGCACTGCTGCGAGAAGACCTGCTCTCCCTTGCGAGCCAGGGGGGTCGGCGGAGCGCGTCGTGGACGCGCCATGTTGTCGAGCCACGCGCGAAACCGCTCGGGGGTGTCGGCGTAGACTGCGAGGCCCATCTGCGCGTGCTGGATGCCGCAGAACTCCGCGCACTGCCCGCGGTAGCGCCCCGGCTCGTCGGCGTAGATCTCGACGCGGTTCGGCTGACCCGGCAGGGAGTCGACCTTGCGGTTGAGCTGCGGGACCCAGAAGGAGTGGATCACGTCCGTTGCCTGGGTGACGATGCTCACGCGGGTCTTCACGGGGATATGGATCTCGTTGGCGGTGATCGCGGTCGTGCCCGGGTAGCGGACCTGCCACCACCACTGGCTGCCCGTGACCTCGATCGTCATGGCGGTCTCCGCCGGAGCGGGCGGCTCGGTGTGCTGGGCCACGCTCACGTTGGCATACACGAAGAGCGCGATGAGGCTAACCGCCGGTACGGCGATTCCGAAGGCGACGACCGTGGCATCGAGGGCCCGGGGGCGGTCGCCGATCAGGGGCAGACCCGTGCGCTCCGGGTGCCACCACGCGAGCACGAGCAGGTAGCACGTGCCGGCGAACACGATGACGCTCACCACGAGCATCACCCACCACAGCGTCGCGATCTGCCGCGCGGGCTCGCTGTGCGGGTCGAGCGTCGACTGCTGCCCGCACCCGCCGAGCGCGAGCGCGAGCGTGACACTGAGCCAGCCGGCTCTATTCAGCATCGAGCGGCCCCGGCCACCACCTCGACACAGCCGCTTCAGCACTCCGTCACCGCCGCCCTCCGCTCTGCCGACACCGGACGGTAAGTATGCCGGAGACGCTCGCCGCCCGTTCCCCCTTCGGCGAGCTCGGCTCACGCGGCGCAACGGCCGCGGGCGCAGGGGACTCCGAGCCAGACCATGATCAAGGCGCGACGAGCGGCGGGTTCGAGAGCGTCCACCGGCCCCTGTCCAGCTCGAGCTGCAGCTCGGACGTCGTCCCCTTCGCGCTGCGGAGCACCGCCGTCCCGAAGCCGGCGTCCACCTGCACGTGCTCCACGATCGCGGTCTCGAACAGCTCCTCGAGCTGCTTGGAATCTGCGTCCGGAGGGAGCCCGAGGCGGGCGATCCGCTGGCAACCGGCGAAGACGCTCGGCGCCGTGTGGACCAGCTCGCGAGACTGAGGGCTGATGATCTCGACCACGACCTCGCTGTCCTCGTTCGCGCAGGCACCGAGCCAGGTCTCGACTGCGGCGCGGGCCTGCTCCTGCAGCACCGGCGAGTGGCCCCAGCTCTCATCGCCGCAGCCGGCGGCCGCGACGATCAGCGCGCCGGCGACCGCGAGCGTGCCCACGCGGCGGACAAGTCCGGCGCGCTCCCTCAGGGCACCGAGCCCGCGGC
>JACCUC010000197.1 GCA_013812065.1 Thermoleophilaceae bacterium
GCTGCGCCCCGCGCCGCCCTCGGCGCGGCGGACCTCCGCGGCGCCCGTGTCCGAGATCCGCGTCCGGCGGGGGAGTTCGGCGGACGCGGAGGGCGAGGCGCCGGCGCGCAAGCGCAGCGCCGAGGAGCGCCTGCGTGCCGTCTTCTCGGCCGACGTGCCCGAGGACATCCTCGAGCGCCCCGCTCCTGCTTCGGAGGCCGCCGGAAGCCCGCGTTTCGGCCGGGCCGAGCCCCAGTCCCAGCCGGTTCCCGAGATCGCCGGGAGCCCGGTCCTACGCGTGGCCGGAGTCGGCGGCGCGGGCGTCAACGCCATCAACCGGATGATCGAGGCCGGCGTCGAGGGCGTCGAGTTCGTCGCGCTCAACACCGACACCCAGTCGCTGCAGGCCTCGAGTGCGCACGCCACGATCGACATCGGCGGCGACGTGACCCGCGGGCTCGGCTCGGGGTCGAACCCCGAGCTCGGGCGCGAGGCCGCGCTCGCGGACGCCGACCGGATCAAGTCCGCCCTCAAGGGCTCGGACCTCGTCTTCGTGACCGCGGGTGCGGGCGGCGGCACCGGCACGGGTGCCGCGCCCGTGGTGGCCCGGCTCGCCCGTGAGGTCGGGGCGCTGGTGGTGGGCGTGGTGACCAAGCCGTTCTCGTTCGAGGGCAACCGCCGGGCGGTCCAGGCCGAGCAGGGGGTGGGCGCCCTCGCCGAGGAGGTTGACACCCTGATCGTGATCCCGAACTCGCGCCTGCTGTCGGTGCTCGACCAGGGAACGTCGATCGTCGAGGCCTTCCGGGTCGCCGACGACGTGCTGCGACAGGGCGTTCAGGGCATCTCGGACCTCGTAACCCTGCCGGGGCTCATCAACCTCGACTTCGCCGACGTCCGCACGATCATGTCCCAGGCGGGGCCGGCGCTCCTCGGGATCGGCATGGGGCTCGGCGAGGGGCGGGCCATGGAGGCCGCCGAGCGCGCGGTCGCCTCACCCCTGCTCGAGACCTCGATCGACGGCGCCCGGTCGATCCTGCTGTCGATCACCGGCGGTCGCGACATGTCGCTGTACGAGGTGAACGAGGCGGCGCGCGCGGTCTCAGCGGCCGCCCACCCCGACGCGAACATCATCTTCGGGGCGATGGTCGACGAGAACGTCGTCGACCAGGTGTGGGTGACCGTCGTGGCGACCCGCTATGGCGACGCCCAGATGCCGGCGAGTGAGCCGTCCGGAATCGGTCGTGCGAGCGAGTCGCCGGCGCTCGAGCCCGCGCTCGCCGGGGCAGGACCGGGGGCCGCGCGGGAGTCCGAGCGCGCGACGGTGGCATTCGACGACCTCAGCCGGGAGGAGTCGGTGACGCCGCCGCCTGCGTCGGGCTCCGATGGGCTCTCCGAGCTCGACGTCCCGGAGTTCATCCCGCGTCGAGGGCGACGCTGACGGCACGCGCTCCGGTCGGCACGCGGGCGCGACAGGCCCCGGGTTCGCCCAGCTACTAGCTTTCTCCGACGATGAGGGGCGTCGTCGCCGCGGGGCACCCGCTCTCCGCCGAGGCGGGGGCGCGCGCGCTGCGCGCCGGCGGCAACGCGGTCGACGCGGCGGTGGCCGCGTGTCTCATGTCCTTCGCCTGCGAGTCGCCACTGACCGGTCCGGGCGCGGGTGGCTTCATGCTCGTGCACTCCGCCGGCGGCGAGAGCCGGCTGCTCGACTTCTTCGTCGCCGCCCCGGGGCTCGGGCTCGGTGCCGAGGTGCAGGCGCCGGGCGCACTCGTCCCGATCGGCGTCGAGTTCTCCTCCGAGGCATCACAGGTCTTCAACGTGGGCGCCTCCTCGTGCGGGGTTCCGGGCACGCTCGCGGGCCTCGATCACGCGCTCGAGCGCTTCGGCTCGATGGCGCTCGCCGAGCTCTGCGGCCCGGCCGCGGAGGTCGCCCGCGAGGGCGTCGAGCTGGCGCCGATGCAGGCGTACCTCCACCGCATCCTCGCTCCCATCCTCGCCGCGACGCCCGAGGGCGCGGCCGCGTACGAGCCCGAGGGCCGGGTCCTGCGGGCCGGCGAGCGCCTGCGCCTTCCCGAGCTCGGCGACCTGCTCGAGCGGCTCGGCGCCGAGGGGCCCGGCTTCCTCTACCGCGGCGACGTGGCGACCGCACTCAGCGACTGGGTGCTCGAGCGGGGTGGCCTGCTGACCCGCGACGATCTGGCCGCCTACGAGACCCTCGAGCGGGAGCCCGCCCGGGCGCGCTACGGCGGCCGCGAGGTGCTCACCAACCCCCCGCCCTCCTCGGGCGGGATCCTGATCGCCTATTCGCTCGCGCTGCTGGCCCTCCTCGACTGCCCCGGCGACCCGCGGACGGTCGTCGAGATCATGGAGCGCGCCAACGCGGCCCGGACCGAGGACTTCCTGGTCGGACTCCACGCCGAGGGTTACCTCGAGCGCTTCCTCGCCGGGGAGGCGATCGCGACCGCCGCAGGCGAGGCGGCGGTTCGCCTCGGCGGGACGGACCCGCGGCGATCGTCGATGGCCTCCTCGCCGAAGGAGGGCGGATCCGAACCGACCCGGACGAGCCGCCTCGGCTCGACGACCCACATCGCCGTGCTCGACTCCGGCGGTGGGTGTGCGAGCGTCACGTGCTCGAACGGCTCGGGGTCGGGAGTGATCGTGCCCGGGACAGGGGTCCACCTCAACAACATGCTCGGCGAGCACGACCTCAACCCGTTCGGCTTTCACCGCCACGCCGCGGGTCGGCGCATCCCGAGCATGATGGCCCCGACGGTGGTCCTGCGCGAGCGCTCGCCCGAGGTCGCGCTCGGGTCGGCGGGATCGAACCGGATCCGCTCGGCGGTCCTCCAGACCCTGCTCGGGGTCGTCGACGCCGGCCTCACGGCCGAGGAGGCGGTGGCGCGCCCGCGGCTCCACGTCGAGGCGGGAACGGTGGACGCCGAGCCGGGCGTCGACCCGGAGGCCCTGGACGCGCTGGAGGCCGGCGGCTACGGGGTGCGTCGCTGGGCGGAGCCCAACCTCTACTTCGGTGGGGTCCAGGCCGTCGTGCGCGACCCCGAGAGCGGGGCCCTGTCGGGGGGCGGCGATCCGCGCCGGGGTGGGGCGGCGGTATCCGCGGGCTAACGGCGATCGCCCGGTCTCCCGGCCGACGTCAACCGCCCTTCCGCAGCTCGAGCTCGAGCCAGCGGCCCCCGGCCTCCTCGCTCCCCGACCGCGGACCGAGCACCCGGAAGCCGTGCCCCTCCTCGGCCGCCCACGCGGCGAGGTCGATCGGGGCCTCGGGATCGGTGGTCAGCACCCGCAGGATCTGTCCGGGCGCGAGCTCGGCCATCCGTCGGTGGGCGAGCAGGACCGGCATCGGGCAGGCGAGGCCGCGGGCGTCGAGCGTCGTCACAATCCCAGTATGAGCCCCGCGTCGCCCTGGCTCGCCGTCGTGCTGGCGACCGGAGAGCTCGAGCGCTTCTACTCCGGCCTGTCGCTGCTCGTGTCGAGCGCGGCCGAGGGAAGCCCCTGCGCGGCGCTGGCCGTCTTCCGCGGCCTCGAGCTCCTGCTCGACCCGGACCTCCTGCGCCGCGGGCTCGACCCAAGCGACACGCCGTCGCTCTCCTGGAGCGGCCGGGAGACCTTCGCGCGCTCGCTCCACGAGCTCCGCGAGACCGCCTTCGGGCTCGAGACGCTCTCTCTCTACGCCTGCTCGGCCTCGGTCGACACGATGGGCCTGAGCGTCGCCGATGTCGAGGAGCGACTCGACGGCGTCAGCTCGACGCCGCGCTTCCTACGCGAGGCCTCCGAGGCGACCCTTCTCTACGTCTGAGCGGTCGGCGGCGATGATCTCCTCCGGGAACCGCACCGGATAACCGACATGCGTGCCCTCATAGCCGGAGCCACCGGTTTCGTAGGTACCCGTCTCGCCCGCGTCCTGCACGCTTCGGACGTCGACGTCCGAAGCCTCGTTCGCGACCGCGGTCGCGCCGGCCATCTCGAGCGCGACGGCGTTGAGCTCCACGAGGCCGACGTGCTCGATGCGGCTGCCCTCCGCGGCGCGGGCCGCGACGTCGACATGGCCTACTACCTCGTCCACTCGATGGGCCGGGGCGGGAACCGCGACTTCGCCGCCCGCGAGCGGGGCGCGGCACGCAACTTCGCGCGCATGGCCCGCGAGGAGGGTGTCGGGCGGGTCGTCTACCTCGGCGGCCTGGGCGGCGACGACGCGAGCTCGCGCCACCTGCGCAGCCGCCACGAGACCGCCGAGATCCTTCGTACCGAGGGTCCGCCGCTCACCTACTTTCGCGCCGCGATGGTCGTCGGCCGAGAGAGCGAGTCCTACCGCATGCTGCGGAGCCTGGTCGAGCGCCTGCCGGCCATGATCGCCCCGAGCTGGCTCGGGACCGAGACCCAGCCGATCGGCGTGGACGACGTCATCGCCTACCTCGAGCAGGCCCCGCGGGTCGAGGCCTCGGCCGGCCGCGAGGTGCAGATCGGGGGGCCGGACGTCGTCTCCTACGGTGACATGCTCGACCGCATGGCCGTCGCGCTGGGGATCCGCCCACGCCCGAAGCTGCGCGTACCGGTGATAACCCCGCAGCTCTCGGCCCTCTGGATCGGGCTCGTCACGCCGGTCGACGTCGGTGTGGCCCGGCCGCTGATCGAGGGACTGCGTACCCCGACCGCGGTCACCGATCCCTCGGGCGCCGCCCTCTTCGACGTCGATCCCATACCGCTTACCGAGACCCTGCGGCGCGCGATCGCCGAGGAGGGCGAGGCGGTGGCCGCCTGACGCGAGCCCGCGGCCTCGCAGTCGGTCAAGCCGACCGCTCGGCCACGCGCGCCAGGTTGCGTACGAGCAGGGCGACGATGGGACCGTAGCCGACCGCGAGCGGCGGCTCGAGCGCCCGCGGGGCGATGAGGTCGACGGCGACCCGTGAGCCGACCGCCTTGCCGGTGGGCGGGGCGACCCGGTGCACGATGTCGACCGGCCCGACGCGCCAAGTCCAGGAGCGTCCCGCGCGCTTGCTCCCCACCCTCACGGGCACCGGAACCCACGCCGAGCAGGCGCGCCGCCCCCCGGCTACCCCGGCGCACCTCCGGTGAGCCGAGGCCCCCAGGCCCCGCGCACGTGCGGAGCCCACTCGGCCCAGCGCTGCGGACGCGCGATCAGGCTCCACGCCTCGTAGGTCAGGCAAGCCGGCGCTCGCGCTCGGGCGTGGACTCGGGCTCAGGCCACCTTGCCCGTCTGCGGCGACGCCTCGCCGGCGTCGACCTCGGTTCGGCTGTCGGGCCGCGGGCGGGCGTCGCGCTCGACGAGCCGCTTGAAGGACTCGAGCGCGCGCTGCACCTTGCTCTCGGGATCGTCGAAGAGCTTGGCGACCACCTCGCCGGCCTTGCCGGCCGGTGCGTCGAACTCGATCGCATACTCGAGATCGGTCGCGTCGCCGCGGTCGTCGAAGCGGACGACGCCCGCGTTCGAGAGCCCCTCGACCGACTTCCACGCGAGCTTCTCGCCGGGTATGTCCTCGACGATCACGGAGTCCCACTCCACGGGGATCCCCGCCGGTCCGTCGACCTTCCAATGCCAGCGATCGCCTCGCTGCTCGACCTCGTTCACGTCCTCCATGAACTCGGGATAGCCGGTTGGGTCGCGCCACAGCTCGTAGACCTGCTGCGGCGGGGCATCGATGCGGATGTACTTGGTCACCGCTCCCATGGTGTTCTCCTTTCTCGAAACGATGCGGTCACCGCAAGTACGGCGACCCGCCACAGCGGGATGAGACTCGCGCCCCGCCCGCTCCCAGAGCAGGATGGCGAGAGTGACCATCGCGAAGGCGTAGACGAACTCCTCGAGCGGGATGTCGATCGGAAAACGCACGCCGCTGAGCACGTCGGGGTCGTAGATCACGATCGGGTTCGGGACCTTGCTCATCCAGCCGTCCACGGGGACCATGAAGACGAAGACCACGAGCATGGAGAGCCAGTACGCGGGCTGGCGAAAGAGCCCGGTGCGCAGCCAGAGGAGCTCGAGGCAGACCACGGCGACGGCTGCGAGCATCGAGCCGAGCGGGTAGGCAGGGACCACTAGCGGCGGGTCTGCGACCGGGCGAGCAGGTTGCGGATCGCCTCGAAGGTGAGCAGCCCGCACAGCGGAATGACGACGAAGAAGGCGATCTCCTCGACTGGGAGCCCCGGCGGCAGCTCGGTCCCGGTCACAAAGCGCGGGTTGAACCACCAGTGGCCGAGCGCGATGGCGACGGCGTCCCAGGTGCCGAAGACCAGGACCACGGGCACGAGCGCGCGCAGCGCCCGCCGCGGTCGCCGCCACACGCGCGCGCGAAAGACGAACTCGAGCGGGAGCGTCAGGACGACGCACCCCGCGAGCAGCGCCAGGTACTCGTACTTGCCCATCGATCCCTTGCTCGTGTCGAAGCCGGCGGTGACGGGCGAGTACCCGCCCGATGGCTCGGGCTACCGCGCCACGCGCCGGCGCGCTCTGAGGTCCCAGGCGCTGTCCGTGCTCATGCGCCCGCCCTCGCGCGCGCATGGCTGGCCACGCTCGGGTCGAGCCAGCCCCGTTCCTCGAGCTCTCCGAGGAGCCGGGCGTACGGCTCCCGGAAGTGCTCCACCCGGTCCCGGCGGGGCTCGATGACCTCGCGCACCCGGACCATCTCCGCCGCCGCGTCGGCAGTCGACCGGCCCGCAGAGGCGGCGAGCACCGCCATGCCGAACGCGGACTCGGCGTTCTCGGGCAGCCGGACGGGCCGGTCCAGCACGTCGGCGTGCAGCTGGCACCAGTACCGGTTGCGCGCTGCCCCGCCGGTCAGGCTGAGCTCGCCGTCGATCGGCGCCCCGAGCAGGTCCAGGTAGTCGAAGCACAGGCGCTCGATGTAGGCGACGCCCTGCAGCAGTGCGGCGAAGTGCTCCGCCTCGTCAGCCGGGTCGCCCAACAGGAAGCCCTCGGCGTCGGCGGCGACGAACGGAAAGCGCTCACCGTGCCCGAGGAGCGGGTACGCCAGGACCCCGGTTTGCTCGTGGTCCGCCGCCCGCCGGCCGAGCTCGTCGAGGTCGCGCTCGGGGAAGCTGGCCGACAGCACGCCGGCGCCTGTGCTGGAGGCGCCCCCCGGCAGCCACCCTCCGTCGGGCGCCCGGTGGGAGTAGAGGACGCCGTTCGGGTCCCGGATGAGCTCGGGCGAGACGCCCTTGAGCACGAGCGTAGTGCCGAGCACCGAGTTCCATTGCCCTTCGCTGAGCGCCCCCGCCGCGAGCTGGGCGGCACAGCCGTCGGTCATGCCGGCGGTCACCGGTGTCCCCGCCGCGATCCCGGTCTCGCGGGCGGCCTCCGCACATACCTCGCCGAGCGTCGAGCCGGACCGAACGACGGAGGGCAGGAGGCCCCCGGGCACGCCGAGCCTCTCGAGCGTCTCCCCCGGCCACTCCTCATGGATCAGGTCGTAGCCCGTCTTGAGTGCGTGGCTCGTGTCGGCAGGGACCTCGTGCCCGCAGAGCCTCCGGGTGACGTAGTCGGGCTGGTGGGCAAGCCGCGCGCCTCGCGCGAGCTCGGGCCATTCCTCGAGCATCCACAGC
>JACCUC010000216.1 GCA_013812065.1 Thermoleophilaceae bacterium
CGACGAGGCCGGCCGCCGTCGCCCAGAGGGCGGGATTGCGCAGCAGGAACGCCCGGATCCGCTCGCGCGGGCGCTCGCCCGAGGTGCCAAAGGCCGCACCCACCGAGAAGCCCACGGTGACGAGGGCGACGCTGGAGACGAGCACGTCGTAGGCGACCGCCTCGGGCAGGGCTTCGAAGCCGAGCAGGGCGGCGGTGAAGGGCAGGCCCAGGTAGCCGGTGTTGGCGAGCCCCGCCGACACCATCAGCGCCCCGACCGCCGGGCGGGAGAGATCCAGAACGTGCGTGCCGAGCGTCCAGGCGAGCCCGAGCGTCACGAGCAGGCCGAGATAGGCGAAGCCGATCCCCGCCCCGACCTGGGGCGTCAGCTCGAGCGCGGCCATGTTGACGAAGGCGACGATCGGCAGCAGGACCCACAAGAGGCCGTCCATGAGCCGGCCGGCGAGACGCTCGGCCGCGAGGTGGCGCCGGCGGTCGGCTACGACCCCGACCGCGGTGGCAGCGCCGATCACCGCCGCGAGGGGGATCACCCGACCGGCAGGGGAAGGGCCGGCTCGACCGCGCTCAGCTCCGCGGCGGCGCGCTCGGGCGCGACGACGTTCAGGTGGATCCCCGTCCCGAGCTCGAGCCCGGCGAGGTGGGTGAGCTTGGGGAGGAGATCGATGCGCCAGCAGAAGTACGCGGCTCCGCGCGGCGCCGTGCGCACCCAGAGGTTGAGCGACGGCAGGGCGCCAAGCACGCCGGCGAGTCGCCCGAGGACCTCGCGCACCAGCCGAGCCCCGAGCGGCCCCTCTTCCTCGAAGCGCGAGCGGGCGGCACGCGGCAGGATCTGCACCTGGTAGGGGACGCGGGAGGCGAACGGGCACACCGCGACGGCCTCCCGGTCGATGGCGACGACGCGCTCGCCGAGGCGGACCTCCTCCTGGAGCAGGTCGGCGAGCAGGTCGCGGCCGGCCGTCCGCTCGGCGTGGGCGGTGAAGCGCTCGCGCTCCCGGGCCACGGCCGCCGGCACGAACGGGAGCGCGTAGAGCTGCGCGTGCGAGTGGGGAAGCGACGCCCCCGCCTCGCGGCCCTCGTTGACGATCACGTGCACGTACGCGGCCTCTGCGTGCGCGCGCATGCGCTCGCGCCAGGCGTCCATCGCCGTCTCGATGCCGCCGGGGGAGAGCTCGGCCAGCGAGCGCGCCGGCCCCGGAGTGTTGACGATCACCTCGTGCGCGCCGCCCGCGGCGCGGGCGGCGAAGAGCCCCGGCTCGCCGCGCCCGCCGGCGAGAGGGTCGGCTTCGGCGACGTTCGCATCGCTCGCCGCCTCCGAGTCGAGGGCCGGATAGAGGTTGGGAATCGCGCGCACCGTCCACCCGGGCGCGTCGGGCGCGCCTCCCTCGGGGCGCAGGGCCCACAGCTCGGGCGGCGTACGCTCCTCGTGGCCCTCCAGGAAGGGATCGCCTTCAAGGTCGAGTGGCGGCGCGGGGGCGGGCGCGAAGCCGCCCCCGGGGCGGTCGGCACGCTCGCCGGCCACGATCGTCCGCAGGCCCGACAGCGGGTCGATGCGCAGCTCCGGCACCGGCTCTCGTCAGCGCGCGTAGCGCTCGATGTCGGCGACGAGCTCGCGTTCGGTCGCGTAGACCCCCTGCTTCACGGTGGCGAGGCGGCCGCGCCGGTCGTAGAACGCCGTGGTCGGAAAGGCGATGGCGCCGTTGAAGATCCGCGCGATGTCGCCGTTCTGGTCCTCGTAGCTTGGGAAGGGCAGCGACACCTCGGCCAAAAAGCTCCGCGCCGCGTCGGTGGTGTCGTTGGTGTTCGCCCCGAGGAAGGCGACGCGCCGCCCGCGCTCGAGCGCCTGGCGGCGGAAGTACGGCAGCTCGGATCGGCAGGGACCGCACCACGACGCCCACTTGTTGACCACCACCGGCCGCCCGCGCAGCTCGGCGAGCCGGGCGCGAAAGGCGCGCGGTCCCCCTCCGAGGAGCTCTCCGCCCTCGGCGTAGAGGCGCGCGAGCTCGGGGGGAGCACCGCGGACGAGCGAGCGCTCGACCGCGGTGCGCTCCGCCGCCGCGGCGGATCCGCCCTGCGCTTTCGAACCGGGCGCGTCCGGGGCGCCACACCCCGTGAGCAGAGCCGCGAGGAGCACCATGACGACCGGCGATTGACGGCTCAGCATGCGGCTAGCCTCGCATACCCGATCGCCCTGCTTTAATGGGGATACGTTTTCCCACGCGGGCGCACTCGGCGCACCTGCGCGGACCCCGACCTCGGAGGCGGTCGGGCCATCACGAGCGGCCGACCGCTCGACGCGAGGCTCTCGCGCCGGCGCCCGGAACCGCCCGGACCTCATCAGACTAAGCCAGCATGGCTGCCACCACTTCCCCCGCCGCAACCTCGCCGGTCTCGGGCGCCGATCTCGAGCGCGCCGAGGGCTTCGCGCGCGAGCCGTTCCTGCACGAGGGCGAGGACGCCGAGCAGGCGCTCGTCGAGGGAACGCCGCGCCGCCGGGCCCTCGACATGGCGCTCGCCGAGCTCGACGCCGGGCGCTCCGAGCCCTCGGTGGGCTGGCGCCGCGAGTTCTCCCTGATGCTCGGTCTCGAGCGGCTCCTCTCCCAGGAGGAGCCCCATCTCGCCGACGGCACCGAGCTGTCGGCGCATCAGGTCGACGCGCTCTCGGGAACGCTGATCGCCCTGGTCGCCGAGGTCCAGAACGGTGCGGGCCCGGCCGGCTCCGCGGCCGTCACCTCGACGGATCCGGGCGAAGCCGCGGCGAGCGAAGCCGAGGCCGACGACATCCTCCCCGACGAGGAGGAGCCGCTCGACTGGGAGCCCGAGGCCGCCGGCGCCGGCGAGGAGGACGAGGGCGAAGCCCCTCCCGAGGCCGTCGAAGACGCTAATGCCGCCCGCCGCTTCTGGTTCGAGCACGCCACCGGCGCGGGCAAGACCGTCGCCGCGCTCGGGTTCGTCGAGGCATCGCGCACGGGCGGGGTGCTCATCCTCACCCACCGCCGCAATCTCGTCGACCAGTTCCAGGGTGAGCTGCTCGACCGGGGCTACCGGTCCCGCGTGAGCCCGGCCGTGCTCGACCGCGGCGCCTCGGAGCCCCCGGCCACCGGGCCCGTCACCGTCGAGACCTACCAGTGGTTCGTGCGCAACGCCGGCAAGATCTCCGATGCCTACACGATCGTCATCTGCGACGAGGCGCACACCGCGCTCGGGGAGAAGACGAGCGCGGCCATCCGCAGCTGGCGCGGACCGGTCTTCGTGGGCATGACGGCAACGGGCGCGCTCATCGCCCGCCACGTCACCGACCTCTTCCCCACCCAGACCTCGCGCTTCGACCTGGCGCAGGCGGCGCGCCGGGGGGTGATCGCGCCGCTTCGGTGCGTACGCATCCCGCCGGGAGTCGGCGTCAACACGATCGCCAAGGTGCCGCTGCGCCGCGGCGAGGTCGACCAGGACTTCGACCTCGAGGAGCTCGCTGCGCTGCTCGATCAGGGGCCGTTCAACGCGGCGGTCGCCGACCTCTACCGCGTGCGGTTCAAGAACGTCCCGGGCGTGGTCTACGCCGCGGGCGTGCGCCACGCCCACAACGTCGCCCAGGCCTTCCGCGACGCGGGCATGCAGGCCATGGCGGTCTCCGGCGAGACCCCCAAGCGCGAGCTCACCCGCGTGCTCGCCGCCTACGAGCGCGGCGAGATCGACGTGCTGGTTAACGCCCAGCTCCTGGCCGAGGGCTGGAACTCGCCGCGAGCGACGGTCTGCATGCACCTCGCTCCCACGGCCTCCAAGCGCGTCTACCAGCAGCGCGTCGGGCGCGTCACGCGCCGCCAGCCCGGCAAGGAGGCGGGGATCGTCGTCGACTTCGTCCATCCGGCGACCCCGAACGACGACCCGGTGGTGACCCTGCACGGCCTGCTCGACCGCGACGTCTACCGCGGCGGGGCGATCGTCGTCGGGCCGGTGCGGCGCGGGCGCGGGCGGCGGCTGCGCGTCGAGCGGCGCGTCGTTCCGGTG
>JACCUC010000244.1 GCA_013812065.1 Thermoleophilaceae bacterium
GTCGAGAGCAGGGGGGGACGGTCACGGTGACCGCGCGTGGGGTCGGGGACGTGCTCGACCGTGCCGCTGTCGCAGCCGTCGACGCGGAGAACCTGCTGGGAGACATCGAATCCCAGCCTCACCAGCTCGAGGACGCGCTGTGGCGCGTCGAGTCGGCGGGAATCGCGACCCGGGAGCGCCCCGGCGGCCTGCTCGTCTGCGGCATGGGCGGGTCGGGGATCGGCGGCGAACTGGCCGGGGCAGCGGTCGGCCGGCGCGCGCGCGCGCAGTTGCGGACCGTCCGCGGCTACGGGCTTCCTCCCGGCGCACGGGAAGACGCGCTCGTGCTCTGCGCGAGCTACTCCGGCGAGACCGAGGAGACGCTCGCCAGCTTCGCCGAGGCCGGCGCGGCCGGGATCGAGCGTGTGGCCATCACCACCGGGGGCCGGCTCGCCGCCGCGGCGCGGGCCGAGGGGGTGCCGGTGATCGGCGTGCCGGCCGGAATGCAGCCGCGCGCGGCCGTCGCGTACATGCTCGTGGGTGCGCTCGAGTGCGCGGCGCTGTGCGGAGCGGCGCCGTCGCTGCGCACCGAGATCGAGGCCGCCTCGGCCCTGCTCTCCCGGCTCGCCGGGGACTGGGGCCCGGACGCCGGCCAGGATGCACTGCCGAAGCGGCTCGCGCGGCTCCTCCACGGTCGCGTGCCCGTGATCTACGGCGTCGGCGCCACCGCGC
This sequence comes from Thermoleophilaceae bacterium, assembly GCA_013812065.1. GTDB lineage: Bacteria > Actinomycetota > Thermoleophilia > Solirubrobacterales > Thermoleophilaceae > JACCUC01. The sequence goes on from JACCUC010000244.1 coordinate 712, forward strand.
CCGCCGCTTTGCGGTGGAAGACCCAGATCAACGAGAACGCGCAGCTCATGGCCTTCTCGGCGGCGTTGCCCGAGGCCGACCACAACGAGCTGGGCGGATGGGAGGGCGCCGCCGAGCTCGCCCCGTTCGCGGCCGTCTTCCTCGGCGACGCGGGCGCCGATCCCCGCCTGCGCCGGCGCGTGGAGATCACGGCGGCCGAGGTCGGGGGCCTCGTCTCGGCGCACGCGCAGGTCCCGAGCTTCGGCGACACCGCGGTCGAGCGCGTCACCGCCGCGGTCATGCTCGGAGACTTCGCGAGCGTCTACCTGGCCGTGCTCCGCGGAGTCGATCCGACCCCGATCGAAACCATCGAGCGCCTCAAGCACGCGCTCGCCGAGGATGCGGGCGCGGCCGGCGCTCAGACGAAGTAGATCAGCGCCACCGCAGCCACCGCCGCGATCCCGCAGACGATCGCGACGCCGCCGACGATCTGCTGCCTGCGATTCGCTCCGAGCGCGATGTCCTTGGCCTCGAGCCCGCGCTCGAGCGTCGTGTCGAGCAGCCGCTGCGCCCAGGCGAACTCGAGCGACAGCATGGCGAGGCCGATCGGGATGACGACGAGCGCCGGGCCCGGGAAGACGACCATGGCGAGGCCGGCCACGACGACGATGACCGCGGCCGTCACCCACGCGATCCGGTACACCAGCCCTCGCTGGCGGTAGGAGTCGCGACGGCGCTGGAGGCGGCGCACGAGCTTTGGCGGCTCGCGGCGACCCGAACCCGAACGGGCTTCCCGTCCTTCCTCTCCGCTGCGATCCGTCACCTGCTGCGCTCCCTCTGGCGGGAAACCGGCACGATGCTCTGCTCTACCCGCTGACCGCCCCCGACTCACGGGGCTCGACCCCACAATGGTAAGGTGTTCCGCCGCACGCGGCTGCGCTTCGATCGCCGCGGCGGGCGCCGCCCGCGCCCCAGAGCGACCCCGCCCGAGCACGTTTGCCCAAGACCCGGAGAGCCGATGACGACGACAACCGCTGCCCACGCCCTCGACTTCAAGGTCGCCGACCTCTCCCTGGCCGAGTTCGGCCGCCGCGAGATCGAGCTCGCCGAGCACGAGATGCCGGGACTCATGCGGACTCGGGCGGAGTACGCCGACCGCCAGCCGCTGAGGGGCGCGCGCATCACGGGGTCGCTGCACATGACCGTCCAGACCGCCGTCCTCATCGAGACCCTCACCGCTCTCGGCGCCGAGGTCCGCTGGGCGAGCTGCAACATCTTCTCGACCCAGGACCACGCCGCGGCCGCGGCGGTCGTCGGTCCGGAGGGGACGCCCGACGAGCCGCGCGGCGTGGCGATCTTCGCCTGGAAGGGCGAGACGCTCGAGGAGTACTGGTGGTGCGCCGAGCAGGCCCTTCGGTGGCCCGACGGCGGCCCGAACATGATCCTCGACGACGGTGGCGACGCCACCCTCCTCGTGCACAAGGGGGCCGAGCTCGAGCGCGCCGGCGCCGTCCCGAGCCCCGACTCGACCGACAACGAGGAGATGCAGGTGGTTCTGCGCCTGCTCGGTAGCTCGCTCGAGGAGGACACCCAGCGCTGGACCCAGCTCGGCGAGGGCGTCCTGGGCGTCACCGAGGAGACCACCACCGGCGTCCTGCGGCTCTACCAGATGCAGGAGACCGGTCAGCTCCTCTTCCCGGCCATCAACGTCAACGACTCGGTGACGAAGTCGAAGTTCGACAACCTCTACGGCTGCCGTCACTCGCTCGTCG
>JACCUC010000261.1 GCA_013812065.1 Thermoleophilaceae bacterium
GCTCGGCCCGGCGGTCGCCTGGCCCGAGGCGGCGCGGTCGGTCCGACGAGCCGATCTGGCCCTCTCGGTCGCCAGGGCACACGGAGGGGCTGAGCTGGTCGTCGCCGACGAGCACATGCTCGACCTCCTGCTCGCCCGCGACGAGGGCCTGACCGAGGACCTCGTCCGCACCCGGCTCGCGCCCTTGCGTGAGCTCGGGCCCGGCCCGCGGCGCCGGCTCACCGAGACCCTGCGCGCCTGGCTCGACCACGCCGGCGAGGTCCGCCTCGTCGCCGAAGCGCTCCACGTCCACCCGCAGAGCGTGCGCTACCGGGTGGCCCAGCTGCGGGAGCTCTTCGGCCCTGCCCTCGACGAGCCGGCGTTGCGGCTCGAGCTCGCGCTGGCCATGCGGGCGGCCGGGCGGGGCGAGCCCTGGCGCGGGACATTTGTTAGGCTCCCCTAATTAGGGTGCCCTAACAAGGAGGAGACCGATGCGGACGACGGTTCTGGCACGCGCTGGTCGCCGTACTCGTTGGGGTAACAGCCTGCGGCCAGGGCAGCGAGCAAGAGCGGGCCAAGGGGCCCACGAACCATCGCTAAGTCGAGCAAGGTCCCGGAAGGCGTGTCCGCCCAGTACGCGACGATCGAGAAGGAAGTCCGCGCAGAGGGCGGCGAGAAGCGGGTCGGACCCACTGGCGGATCGCCTATATCGTCGAGCCCGCTGAGGGATGGTTCGAGCGCCGGGGCGACGACTTCGAGTGGCGTCCCCCCGCCGAGGGCGAGACCCATCACATCGAGATCCTGCCGATCGAGGCAGAGACTGGCCGGCTCGTCCCCAACGTGCCGATTACCGCCGAAGTCCTCGACCCTCAGGGCGAGCGTGTAGCCCGCAAGCGGCTGGCGCCCTACTACGCGGAGTTCTTTCACTACGCCGACAACTTCTCGATCCCAGAGGCTGGCGAGTACAGGCTGAAGGCGACGGTCGGGCCGCCGGACCTGCGCCGGCACGGTGAAGAGCAGGAGGCTCCTGCGCTGGCGGAGGGAGCCGAGACCGAGTTCGAGAACGTCCGCCTCGAGCCAGAGGAGGGATCATGAGGGGAGCGCGGGCGTAGTGGCGGGCAGTGACCTCCGATGTTGCCGTTCGAGCCCACGGTGTCGTGCATGTCCTCTGCGCCTGCGCGCCGATCTACGCGCCATCGAGGCCCTCGCGGCCGAGGACGACGTTCCGCCCCATCTCGTCGGCATACCTGAGTGCCTGCACAAATACGAGCCGGTGCTGCGACGGCTTTTCCACGAGCGCGAGTCGCAGCCGGAAGCGCAGGACGCACAGTCACCCGAGAGCGAGCACCCCTGTCGACGCTGCGATCACGAGCGCACGAGGTAGCATGAACCGTCCCGGTCCTCGGTCCAGGAGCCGGGGCGACCGGCAACCTGAGGAACTGCAGTGGTTGTTCAGGAGCTGGTCGAGGAAGAGGCAGCTATGGAGTCGCTTCTTGCCGTCGCCGAGCGTGTACGGGAGCTCCCGATGATGCTCGAGGAATTCATCGCGCGCGACGGTGGCCAACTCGGACGCGCCCGAGACCCGAGCACCGGATAGCGGCTCGACCGAGGCGCGACTCGTCGAGCGCGCGTCCGTCTCAGCGGTTGACCGAGCTCATGTTCGCGTAGCGCTCGCCGGCGGCGGCGCCCACCGGCGCGGCCTCGTCGAGGCGCCGCAGATCCTCGTCCGACAGCTCGACGTCGGCCGCGGCGAGGTTCTCCTCGAGGTAGGAGCGGCGCTTGGTGCCCGGGATGGGAACGAGGTCCTCGCCTTGGTGGAGCACCCACGCGAGCGCGAGCTGGCCGGGGGTGACCTCCTTCTCGGAGGCGATCTCCTGGACCCGGTCGACGAGCTCGAGGTTGCGCTCGAAGTTCTCGCCCTCGAAGCGCGGCGAGCCGCGGCGGAAGTCGTTCTCGTCGAGGTCGTCGAGCGAACGGATCCGCCCGGAGAGGAAGCCGCGCCCCAGCGGGCTGTAGGCGACGAAGCCGATCCCGAGCTCGCGCACCGTGGGCAGGATCGCGTCCTCGGGGTCCCGGGTCCAGAGCGAGTACTCGGTCTGGAGCGCGGAGATCGGGTGGACGGCGTGGGCGCGGCGGATCGTGTCCGGCGCCGCCTCCGAGAGCCCGATGTACTTGACCTTGCCCTGCTCGACGAGCTCGCTCATCGCGCCGACGGTCTCCTCGATCGGGACCTGGTCGTCGACGCGGTGCTGGTAGTAGAGATCGATGACGTCGACTCCGAGTCGCTCGAGCGACGCGTCGCAGGCCTGATGGACGTACTCGGGGCGCCCGTTGATGCCGAGAAACTTCCCGTCTTCCTCCCGCTGGTTGCCGAACTTTGTCGCGACGATCACCCATTCGCGGCGCTCGCGCACCGCGCGCCCGACGAGCCGCTCGTTGTTGAACGGCCCGTACATGTCGGCGGTGTCGAGGAACGTCCCGCCGAGGTCCAGATAGCGGTGGATGGTGGCGATCGCCTCGTCCTCGTCGGAGGTCCCGTAGAACTCCGACATCCCCATGCATCCGAGGCCCTCGGCCGAGACCTCTAGGCCCTGGCTGCCGAGCTTGCGCGTGTCCATAGTTACCTCCTCGCCGCTCGGCGGGTCCGCACCCGGCCGTCACGGTTGGTTAGCTGAGCAACTTTTAGGTCGCTATGGTCTTTCCGTGACCGCCGATCTCGAAACGAGCGCCGGCGCGCCCGAAGCCGATCGATTCGCGGCGGCCTGGGAGGCCTTCGGTCTGGCCACCCGCCGCGCGCGGGCACGCCTGAGCCGCGAGGACGGGCTCGCCCTCACCCCCTCCCAGCTCCACCTGCTCGAGGCTCTCGACGGCCCGGACAGCCTGACCGTGGGTCGCATCGCCGAGGCGGCGGGCGTC
>JACCUC010000269.1 GCA_013812065.1 Thermoleophilaceae bacterium
TCGAAGCGCCGCTTACGGCCCAAGGTCCCGACGCAAACATAAGACGATTGCGACGCTGCGTCGCGACGGGTCCCCTCGCATCAGCGGGACCGAGGCGAAGATCGCGGACGGCGAGCTGTGGTTCGGCGCGATGTGGCGCTCGCGCAAGGCGCTCGATCTCAGGCGCGACCCTCGCTTCGCCCTCCACAGTGCCTCGATCGACCCGCCCGCGTGGGAGGGCGACGCAAAGATTTCCGGCCACGTCGAGGAGATCGACGACGCCGAGCGCAAGAGCCAGGTCCTCGCCGGTGCCGAGGAGAAGCCGAGCGGGCCCTGGCATCTCTTTTTTGCGCGGATCGAGGAGGTCGCGGTCGTCCGTCTGAGCGACGCGCGCGACCGCCTCGTGATCGAGCTGTGGAAGGATGGCGAGGGACTAAGGCGGATGGAGAGATAGCCGGGGCTACCTCAGTAGTGAAGGAAGGGTCTCCCCCCTCGGGCTAGGCGTGGCCGCGGCCGACGCGCACGCCTCGCGAGCTGACGGCCAACCCGAGACCGTCGGCCGCTGGGACAGCTCTCGATGGGAGTCGGTGGAGAGGGCATGCCGGTCGATCCCATGCGTCACCCAGCGCACCGCTCGTACGTGGCGGAAGCCGGGTCTCGTGTCCACGTATTCGTACTCGCCCACGATGATCCCGACGCTTGCACTCCGGCCGTGCGCGGTGGGGGTGACCACGGCGTCCCCGACGTCCATCTCGTTGGCGAACTGGTGAAGCTGACGCGCAGCCTGGTGGCCGTCCCCGGTCGCCACTCGGGCATGCGCTCCAGCAGCTCGGCCCGGATGTCCCTTGGATCCGCAGGCAGTATCCGCAGGTCGAAGAGGGTGTTGAAGTTGATCGCGACGAGGTCCGACTCGAAGAAGCCCGGACCTCCGTCCAAGTAGGTGTCGGTCGCGAAGATGGTACGGACGACCCACCAGTGTCGTCTCAGTAGTTCCTGACCTTCCTCCATGTGGCCTCCTCCCTCGGGCGAGAACCGATGTCTCCAGGCCGACAAGCCGAAGGCGCTCAAACTACTCCGCTTCCCGCTCGTCAGACCTTCTCTGAGCCGCGACGTGGCCGTCGAGCACCTCGACCCTGGGGCGCAGGGAGAGAGGACGTCACCGTCAAGGCACGCGATCGCTTCAGCTACTCAAGCGGCGGTGTCCCAGAGTGCGTCGCACTGAGGGTGTGGGAGTGCGTGTGACTGCGGCAGTCTCGAAAACCGTTATCTGCCGGTTAGGTCCATCGAGGGTTCGAATCCCTCCCCCTCCGCTGAGAGTAGAGAAAGACCCGCAAATGGGCATGTTATGCGCGCGAGCGGCCGCGCGAGACGACCCGTCGGTCGAGGGGCTCGGCCCGTCCCTTCGTCGAAATCGCCACACGCGGGCGCCCTGACGATCGCGCGTCGATCGCACGGGTGGGGCCCTGTCGGCGCCCACGACCCCGCCGCCGCAGGCGTGTAGTCGGGGGCCGTCTCTCCGTGCGGATTTTCGACCGCTCCGCGACCCTCCTATAGGACTGCGCCTTGGGTCTGTGGAACGTTCGCTCGCGGAAGGCGGACGCGGAGTCCTTCGCCTTCGAAGTCGAGCAGCGGGAGGTGCACGGCGAGTTCCACGGGAATCGAGTCTGTCACCTGCCACCGTGGGGTCGGCGAGGCGTTGCCACTCTCGACGATACGTATCTCCTCGGCTGCCCGATGCCGAGCGTACGCCGGCACGCGCGAGTCGCACCTCATCGGCTCGTGGTCAGGGCTCGTTGAGGTCGACCCTGGGCGCGCGCGGTGCCCGCGGCGGCATGTCGAGCGCAACCCATACCCCCGAGGCTGCGGTCAGTCCGGCGACTACGGTGATCGCGCCGCCGAAGCCGAGTGTGTCGGCGAGGACCCCGGCGATGACCGCGCCCACCACGTAACCCATGTCGCGCCAATACCGGTAGACGCCGACCATCGCCGCGCGGGCCACAGGGGTCACCACGTCGGAGATCGCGGCGATGAGCGTCGGGTAGACGAGCGCCGTCCCCGCGCCGAGCAGGACCGCGGCGAGCGACGCCCCGCCGATCCGCCCGGATGAGGCAGCGAGAACGAGCAGGGCAGCGGCCTGCAGCAGCATGCCCCCGACGATGAGCGGCTTGCGCCCGACCTGGTCCGACCAGTGCCCCGCCCAGATCTGGCCCAATCCCCAAACCGCCGGGTAGAGTCCGGCCACGAGGCCGATCTCCGCAGCGCTTGCGCTATGGGCGGCGAGGAATAGCGGCACCAGACCCCAGGCAAGCGCGTCGTTGAGGTTGTTGACAAGTCCAGCCTGGGAGGCGGAGCGCACCGCCGGCTCACGCCAGGTCGCCTCGGGGAAGACCTCACGCAGGGGGGGCTCAGTCTCGGCGCTCGAGCCGTCACCGGACTGTTCGAGCTCTACGTGCGTGGCGGTGTCGCGTACGAAGACAACCGAGACGATGAGCGCCGCGAACGCGATTGCTGCACCGATGATCACGAGCACGTCGCGTGCGGCGAACGCGGACGCAAGCCAGCCGCTTGCGGCGGCGGCGAGCGAGAGCCCGCCGTAGCCGGCCGCCTCGTTGAGCCCGAGCGCGAAGCCGCGGCGCTTCGGGCCGACGAGATCGATCTTCATGACCACGGTCATCGACCACGCGAGCCCCTGGTTCACGCCGAGGAGCACGTTCGCCGCCACGATCCAGCCCCAGCTCGGGGCCACAGCGATCAAGAGCGGCACCGGCAGGGCGAGCGCCCAGCCCGCGATGAGCAGCCGGCGACGTCCGATGCGGGTCGCATACGCGCCCGCGCCGAGGTTCGTAAACGCCTTCGCGAGACCGAACGCGGCAATGAACGAGAGGACCGCTGCGCGGGATGACAGGCCGAAGTCGTCTCGACCGATCAGGGGCAAGGTCGACCGCTCGAGGCCGACCATCGCGCCGACGAAGGCATTGATCGCGACGAGCAGGCCGAACTGCGCGGCATTCTCGCGCAGTCCGAGCCTGACCGGCCTAGAGCTCACCTCACGGCCAGCGAGCACCCGGCGCGATTCGTGGCAATGATCGCGGCCTGACCCTCAGGAACCGGCGGAATGTCGGCAGTCAGCGCGGCCGCAAAGTCATCCTCGGACTCGAACTGGAGCGCCTTATTGTTCCGCCGCTCGTAGCCGACCGTCGAGACGGGGGTCGGCGAGAGTCCGCGCCCGCAGACCGATCCCGAGTAGTGGGCGCCGAAGAGCACGAGGTCATCGGGCAGTGCGAGCAGCTTGCTGTTGAGGGAGCGGTACAGAGAGCGCGCCATCTGCTCGACCGTGCGCTCGCCGTGCGCGTGCAGGTCCGGGCGCCCGACATCGCCGACGAGTAGCGCGTCACCGGTCAGCACCATCCAAGGATCGGACGACCGCGCGTGGTCGGTGACCAGGTAGGAATGATGGGCGGGAGCATGGCCGGGCGTCGCGAGCGCCCGGAACTCTGTGTTGCCTAGTCTGACCACCTCGCCGTCTCGGAGCGCCCGGTGCTCGAACTCGACGCCTGAGCCCTCGGGCAGGTACGCCGTCGCGTCCGTTAGCTCCACGAGCTCCGGAAGGCCCGAGACATGGTCGGCTTGAAGGTGGGTCTCGAAGACGGCAACGATGCGCACACCCTGAGCCTCGGCCAGTGCGATGTAGGTGTCAACGAGATCGGCGTGGGGGTCGACTACCGCAAACGTCCCCTTCGTCTTGCAGCCCAAGAGATACGAGGCGCAGGCGGTCTCGTCGACGAGTAGCTGACGGAAGAACATCGGCGCCTCCTTTAGTTCGGCCGAACGCTTGACAAGCTATCAAGAAATTGGTTGACTAAGCGTAGATGGGATCTGCTCGATCAAAGGACGCCCTCTTCGAGGCAATCGCCGTAATGGGGAAGGCGTTCGCGAGCCCTCGGCGGCTCGAGCTGCTCGACCTTCTAGCGCAGGCGCCGCGGACGGTCGACGAACTGGCCCGGACGAGCGGACAGTCAACGCCGAACACCTCTCAGCACCTGCAGGCGCTGCACGCGGCGGGGTTCGTCACGCGCGTGCGCGAGGGGACTAGCGTCCGCTACGCCCTCGCGGGCGAGGAGGTGCTGTCACTGTGGCTCGCTCTGCGCGACGCGTCTGTCGTTCAGCTCGCAGAGGTGGAGCGCGCGGCGCGCGAGTACCTGGGCGAGGAGGTCGACGCGATCGGACGGGATGAGTTGATCACCCGGATGCGGAGCGGCGAGGCGGTGCTCGTCGACGTTCGGCCGAGCGAGGAGTTCGATGCCGGACACATCGAGGGCGCTAGGTCTATTCCGCTCGCGGAGCTCGAGCATCGCCTGGCGGAGCTACCAACCGATCGGGAGGTCGTGGCCTACTGCCGCGGCCCCTTCTGCGCCTATGCGCACGCGGCCGTGCGCCAGCTGCGGGCGTCAGGTCGTAGCGCTCGGCGTCTAGACGAGGGCTGGCCCGAATGGCGGCTCGCGAGCCGTGCCGAGACGCCTCGCAAAGCCGCCTAAGCGACGAGAGACCAGGAGGTTCCGCCATGACGACACAGGCACCGATGACGACACAGGCACCGATCAATGTCGATGTCCTCCGCTCGGAGATCGAGAGAATTTACTCAGAGGTCTCAGCCGAACAGGGCAGGGACTTCATTTTCCCAACCGGTCGGTCGTGGGCGCAGGAGCTCGGCTATCCAGAGAACGAGCTCAGGCGTGTACCCGACGCGACTGTTGACAGCTTCGCCGGAGTCGCTAACCCGTGGGTCCACGGACGGGCTCAGGATGACGAGTCTGTCCTTGATCTCGGCTGTGGCGCAGGCACGGATCTTCTGATCGCCGCGCAGATGGTCGGCCCAGAGGGGAGGGCCTTCGGTCTTGACATGACCGGCTCGATGCTGGAGCGAGCGCACCGGACAGCGCTGGAAATGGACCTCCAGAACGTCGAATTCCACGAGGGACTCGTCGAGTCGCTGCCACTCGAGGAGCACTCGGTCGACCTCGTCATCTCAAACGGCGTCATTGATTTAGTCCCGGACAAGAACGCCGTCTTCAACGAGATCGACCGGGTCCTAAAGCCCGGCGGCCGGCTCCAGATCGCCGACGTAGTTATCCACAAGGAGGTCTCAGAGGACGCTCGCGAGCGCATCGATCTCTGGACCGGGTGAATTGCCGGAGCTCTCCTGGAGGGAGAGCATGCGCGCCAGTTGGTGCAGCGAGGCTACATCGAGATCGAGCAGGGCGACTTGGTCGACACCTACTCACGCTCCGCGTTCGAGGACACGCGGCGAAACGCCCGCAAGTTCGGTGCGATGGGCTCGACCATCCGCGCCACCAAACCAAGGAGGGACTAGAGATGGCCACCAAAGTGATTGTTGGGTGCACTCATGGGGAGGAAGAGCCTGACCGCGTTGTCGTTTCGTATCTGACGGCCGGTGCAGCGCTCGACAAGGGCCACGAGGTGGTGATGTGGCTCACGTCAGAGGGTGTCCGGCTCGCCTTGAGCGGCTATGCCGACCGCATTCGAGTCGACCAGGACCCTCCCGTCGAGCGTGTCCACGCTCAGTTCATCGAGAAGGGCGGCCGCTTCTATGTGTGCCCGATCTGCTTTAACGAGCGCGACCTCGACGAGGAGAGACTCGTCGAGGGGGCGGAGCTCAAAGGCGCCACCCCGCTGATGGACTTCGCCGGCGAGGCAGCGATGACGTTCAACTACTGATGACGCGAGTGGTCACTGTGTTCGCCGGCCTCCGCTCTCGCCGCACCCGTGCCAACGTGGTGGGGACGCTGGCACTCTGTTCGCGCCGATTCCGGCGGCTGGAATCGCCGCGTGGCCCCAGCGTCGGGATCTTCAAGACCGGTACCTCCGCGGCGACCAGGACCGGGTCCACAGTTGAGAACGGGATCGCCGGTGGCGGCGGCATCGGGGGTAGCGGTGGAATGGGAGAGTCAGGGCTCGGGGCACCTGGGATCGCCCAGCCCATCTACCCGAGTGAGTGACCGCACGGCTTCGACCGCGAGGGGTGGGTCGAGGGAGCAAGCGAGGTCACGGGACCCTCTTTTCCCACGAGCTGGGCGAGCCGTCGAGCCGCCGTGCAATGCTCCGCTCGAAGGCAGTCAATAGTCATCAAGACCATCGTGCGTTG
>JACCUC010000270.1 GCA_013812065.1 Thermoleophilaceae bacterium
CCCCTCGGCGGCGCAGCTCGCCGCCGCGCGCGACGCGATATCCGAGGCCGCAGCGGTGCTCGTCTCCGACTACGGGCGCGGGGTCGCCGCGGTCCCGGAGCTGCGAGAAGCGGTCGCTCGGGTGCTCGTGCCCGTCCCGGTGGTCTGGGACCCACACCCGAGGGGGCCGGAGCCGGTGGCGGGATCGCTGCTCGTGACCCCCAACGCGAACGAGGCAGTCGCACTCGCCGGGTCTCGGAGCGAGCACGGCTCAGACGTCGCCCGGTACGCCGCCGAGCTCGCTCGCCGCTGGCGCGCCGCCTACGTGTGCGTGACGCGCGGTGGCGAGGGAGCGCTGCTGGCCGGGGCCGAGGGGCCGCCACTCGTCGTACCCGCCCCGGCGACCGCCGCCGGCGGCGACCCGTGCGGAGCAGGGGACCGCTTCGCCTCGCGCGCGGCGATGGTGCTCGCCGGCGGAGAGCTGCCGTCCACAGCGGTGGCACGCGCGGTCGCAGCAGCCTCCGAGTTCGTGGCGGCGGGTGGTGCGGGGACCGCGTTCGGGGGGAGCTCGGGTTCGCCCGCGCGGGCCGGCGCCGGGTCGCACGGCCAGGTCGTCGGCGAAGGTGCGGCGCTCGCCCTGGCCGATCGCGTGCGCGCCCGCGGCGGCACCGTGGTCGCCACCGGCGGCTGCTTCGACCTCCTCCACGCCGGCCACGTGAGCGTCCTGCGCGCCGCTCGCGCGCTCGGTGACTGCCTGATCGTGCTGCTCAACTCCGACGCGTCGATGCGCCGGCTCAAGGGCGCCGACCGCCCGCTCGTCGAGCAGGCCGACCGCGTCGCCGTGCTGGCCGCGCTCGACCCGGTCGACGCCGTCGTGGTCTTCGACGAGGACACCCCGGCGGCAGCTCTCGAGCGCCTGCGCCCCGACGTCTTCGCCAAGGGGGGCGACTACGCCGGTCGAGAGCTGCCCGAGACAGCGGTGCTCGAGCGCTACGGAGGGCACGCGATCGTCCTGCCCTACGTCGCCGGGCGGTCCACCACCCGACTGATCGAGGAGGCGACGCTACGTGGCGCAAGCTGAGCTGGGGACCGTCGTCGTGACCGGAGGCGCATCCGGGCTCGGCGCGGCGATCGCCCGGGTCGTCGCCGCGGAGGGCGGGACGCCGGTGGTGCTCGACCGCCACGAGTCCTCCGCCGGCGTCGAGCACGAGCAGGTCGACCTCGCCGACGGGCGCGCCGCCGAGGCCGCGGTCGAGCGCGCGGCCGAGCGCCACGGGGGCCTCGATGCGGTGGTCACCGCCGCGGCCATGGACGAGCCCGCCCCGTTCGACCGCATCGCGGCCGAGCGTTGGGAGCGGATCGTGCTCGTCAACCTGGTCGGCACCGCGGCCGTCGTTCGCGCCGCCCTGCCTCACCTGGAGCGCTCGCGGGGGAAGGTGGTGACCGTCGGCTCGACGCTCGGGCTGAGCGCGGTGAGCGACGCGACCGCCTACTGCGCGAGCAAGTTCGGCGTCGTCGGCTTCACGCGGTCGCTGGCGGTCGAGACCGCCGGCCGGGTCGGCGTGACGCTGCTCATCCCCGGCGGGATGCAGACCGCCTTCTTCGACGGGCGCCCCGAGCAGTACCGCCCGCCCGCCGACGCCCAGCTCAACCGCCCGGAGGACGTCGCCCAGACCGTCGTGTTCGCGCTGCGCCAGCCGCCGGGATGCGAGCTGCGTGAGATGGTGGTGTGCCCGTCGCGGGAGTCGTCCTGGCCGCCGTAGACAGTCGCGCACAGAAGGGCTCCCGCCCGCGCCTGGTGGTCCTGCGGGCGCTCGGCCTCGGCGATCTCCTGACCGCCGTACCCGCGTTGCGCGCGCTGCGGGAGTTTTTCCCCGCTCACCGCCTGATCCTCGCCGCCCCACGCACGCTCGCCCCGCTCGCTCACCTGAGCGGAGCGGTCGACGAGGTGATCGACACCGGTCCGCTCGCGCCGCTTCCCGCGGCGCTCCACGGCGCCAACGTCGCGGTGAACCTCCACGGGCGCGGACCGCAGAGCCACGGCGTGCTGCTCGCCGCGCGTCCGCGGCGCCTGCTCGCCTTTGAGCATGTCGAGGTGGCGGAGAGTCGCGGCGGGCCGACCTGGCGGGCGGGAGAGCACGAGGTCGCGCGCTGGTGCCGGCTGCTCGAGGAGTCGGGGATTGCCGCCGATCCGAGTCGGCTGGATCTTCCTCCCCCGGAGTCGGGCCCCTCCGCCCGGGGTGTCACGGTCGTCCATCCCGGCGCTGCGAGCGCGGCCCGGCGCTGGCCGCCCGAGCGCTTTGCCGCCGTCGCGCGCGCCGAGCGCGACGCCGACCGAGAGGTCGTCGTCACCGGCTCTGCCGGCGAGGTCGAGCTGGCGCACGCGGTGGCGCGCGATGCGGGACTCTCCTCCGATGCCGTCCTAGCGGGCCGCACCGATCTGATCGAGCTCGCGGCGGTGATCGCCGGCGCCGCCCGAGTGGTCTGCGGCGACACGGGTATGGCCCACCTGGCCACAGCGTTCGGGACGCCGTCGGTCGTGCTCTTCGGCCCGACCTCGCCGCACGATTGGGGTCCGCCGCCCGAGCGTCCGCGGCACCGGGCCCTGTGGACGGGCCGGGCCGGCGATCCGCACGCGGCCGAGGCCGATCCCGGGCTGCTCGAGATCGTCGTCGCCGACGTGCTCGAAGCGCTGCGCCATCTACACGGGCGCGGGGTTGCCGAGCGCCCCGCCCGCGCCGCCTAGCTCTTCGACAACGCCTTCTGGACCTCGCCCGGGGTTTTCGAACCGGTCCTGCGCCTCCGTTCGTCGTCTCTGCCGCTCGCCGGCACCCACCTCCACTCGGGGCAGACTGAGGCGTTTCGTGTCAACCGGCGTGGGTAGGCACGCTCGATGCGAGTCGTCGTCACCGGCGCCACCGGCAACGCGGGCACGAGCGTGCTCCGAGCACTCGGCGAGGCGCCCGAGGTCGAGTCGATTCTCGCCCTGGCGCGCCGGCGGCCCGAAGCCGATTTCGCGAAGACGACGTTCGCGTCCGCCGACGTGGCCGGCGACGACCTGGCTCCCCTCTTCCGGGGGGCTGACGCCGTCGTCCACCTGGCCTGGCTGATCCAGCCGTCGCGCGACCTGCGCATCACCCGCCGCGCCAACGTGGACGGGAGTCGCCGCGTCTTTCGGGCCGCCGGCGAGGCGGGGGTGCCGGCGCTCGTCTACGCCTCCTCGGTCGGCGCCTACTCGCCCGGGCCCAAGGACCGTCGCGTCGACGAGAGCTGGCCCACCGGCGGCATCGACTCGTCCTTCTACTCGCGCCAGAAGTCGGAGGTCGAGCGCCTGCTCGACAGCTTCGAGCAGGAGTTCCCCGGCACCCGCACCGTGCGCCTGCGCCCGGGCCTGATCTTCAAGGACGCGGCCGCGTCGGGAATCAGGCGCCTCTTCGCGGGGCCACTCGTTCCCACCTCGCTCCTGCGCCCCTCCCTCATTCCCGTCGTCCCCGACACCGAGGGGCTGCGCTTTCAGGCCGTGCACTCCCTCGACGTCGCGACGGCGTACGCGCTCGCCGTCACGCGCGACGCGCACGGCGCCTTCAACGTCGCGGCGGAGCCGATCCTCGACCCGCCCGAGCTAGGCCGCCTCCTGACCGCGCGTCCGGTGCCGGTGCCCCCGGCAGCGCTGCGCGGAGCGGCGAACCTCTCCTGGAAGGCCGGCCTCCAACCCACGCCGCCCGGCTGGGTCGACATGGCGCTCGGGGTTCCGCTCATGGACACGAGCCGCGCTCGGCGCGAGCTCGGGTGGGAACCGCAGCGCACGGGCGGCGAGGCGCTGCTCGAGCTGATCGAGGGGATGCGCGCGTCCGACGGCGTCGAGACTCCACCCCTGTCCCCGCGCACCGGCGGCCCCCTCCGGATCCGCGAGTTTCTCACCGGAATCGGGCGCAAGTCGCGCTGAGAAGGCTCCCGTGTCGCCGGAGGGCTGGCAGACGCTGCCGGACCGTGACTGACGTATCGATCGAAACCCCGCGCCTCCGCCTCCGACCGTGGCGCGCCGACGACCCCGACGACTTCGCGCGGATAACGGCCGGCACCGAGGTCATGCGCTTTATGCTCAGGGGGCCCCTCGACCGGGGCGAGGCGCAGGGCCGGATCGAGCGCTTCGAGCGTCAGCGCCGCGAGCGGGGACTCGGCCATTGGGCGGTCGAGTGCCGCAGGGACACGACGCTGCTCGGAGGCATCGGGCTCCAGCACCACGACGACTGGCCGGAGGATCCCGACAACGTAGAGGTCGGCTGGCTGCTCGACCGGCGGGCATCGGGCCGAGGGCTCGCCACCGAGGGAGCCATCGCCAGCCTCGGCTACGGTTTCGGGAGCCTCGGGCTCAAGCGCATCATCAGCATCGCGCACCCGGAGAATCTGGCCTCCCGGCGGGTGATGGAGAAGGCGGGACTGGTCCTTCAGGGGAGCCGGAGCTGGCGAGGGGGGCAAGGTCGTCTGGTACGCGGCGGAGAAGATCTCATGGCGGCGACCTCGCGGAAAGCGGCTGAGGCCCGACCCCGTTTCGCTTACGCTCCCTGGGGGAAGCCCGACTGACGATCCAACGCCGAACCGTTGAAAGGAACCAGCCGATGGCCCAGTGCGAGGTATGCGGGAACGACTACGACAAGGCGATCGAGGTCACGGCCGCCGGAGGGACCCACACCTTCGACTCGTTCGAATGCGCGATCCACGCGCTCGCCCCGACCTGCGAGCACTGCGGAGTGCGGGTGATCGGCCACGGGGTCGAAGCCGACGGCAGGTTCTTCTGCTGTGCCCACTGCGCCGCGCGAGAGGGCTTCGAGGCGATCTCGGACCGGGGCTGACGACTGCTCGAGCGGGAGGGCCGTGACCGCCTCGGCGCCTACCGTGCCAAGCGCAACGCCGAGCGCACTCCCGAGCCGGGACTGGACGAAGGCGATCCGGCCGACGGGCGAGCGAGCGAGCGCCTTCGATTCGTCGTCCAGGAGCACCACGCCCGCCGCCTGCACTGGGACTTCCGCCTCGAGCGCGCCGGGGTGCTCGTCTCCTGGGCCGTGCCGCGGGGCATTCCGCCCGACCCGAGCGAGAACCGCCTCGCCGTCCACACCGAGGACCATCCGCTCGACTACATCGACTTCGCCGGCGAGATCCCGGCCGGCTCCTACGGTGCGGGCACGGTGACGATCTGGGACCAGGGGACCTACGAGTGCCACAAGTTCCGCGACGACGAGGTGATGGTGACCCTCCACGGGCAGCGCCTGCAGGGGCGCTACGTCCTGTTCCAGACCCGCGGCGAGAACTGGATGATCCACCGCATGGACCCGCCCCAGGACCCCGAGCACGAGCCGCTGCCGCGCGGCCTCGAGCCGATGCGGGCGCGCGTCGGCGAGCTGCTGCCCGAAAACGAGCGCTGGGCGTTCGAGATCAAGTGGGACGGCGTACGCGCGCTCCTGTACGCAAGCGGGGGTCGCATCGAGCTCACGGCCCGCAGCGGCAACGACATCACCGCGCGCTACCCCGAGCTGCGCGGGATCGGCGCGGCGCTCGGCGCTCGGGAGGCCGTGCTCGACGGCGAGGTCGTCGCGTTCGACGCTGACGGCCGGCCTGACTTCGGGCGCCTCCAGCGGCGCATGCACCTGGCCTCCGAGAGCGCCGTCCGCCGGCGGATGAACGACACCCCGGTGGCCTACATGGCCTTCGATCTCCTGCACCTCGACGGTCGCGCGACCCTCGACCTCGCTTACGCCGAGCGCCGCGAGCTGCTCGAGGCCCTCGAGCTCGAGGGCCCGAGCTGGCAGACGCCCGCCTACCACGCAGGCGACGGGCAGGCCCTGCTCGAGGCGAGCCGTGCCCGGGGCCTCGAGGGCATCGTGGCCAAGCGGCTCGACGGCCGCTACGAGCCGGGCCGGCGCAGCGGCGCGTGGCTCAAGATCAAGAACGTCCGCCGCCAGGAGGTGGTCGTCGGCGGGTGGCTTCCCGGCCAGGGCGCACGACGCGGCCGTCTCGGCGCGCTGCTCGCCGGGGTCTACGAGCCGAACGAGCCCGGCGAGGAGGCGCGCCTGCGCTACGTCGGTCGCGTCGGCACCGGATTCGACGAGGGCGAGCTCACGCGACTCGCCGAGCTGCTCGATCCACTCGCTCGCCCGGCGAGCCCGTTCGACACCGGCGCGCGACCCCCAAAAGAGGCGACCTATTGCGAGCCCGAGCTCGTAGCCGAGGTGGGGTTCACCGAGTGGACCCACACCGGCACGCTGCGCGCACCGCGCTACCTCGGCCTGCGCGACGACAAGGACCCGCGAGAGGTGACCCGCGAGCCCGTGGGGCCGGAGGCCGCGCCTGCGGGCGCCGCGGGCGTCGGCTCGACGGGTGGGGAGCACCCGCCGGCCGGGTAGGAGCCTTTCATGCCCCGATCGATCTGGACCGGCGCCATCTCCTTTGGGTTAGTGACCGTGCCGATCCAGCTGGTCTCCGCGGTCCGGCGTCAGGACGTCCACTTCCACCAGCTCCACGCCGAGGACGGCGCGCGCATCCAGCACCGCCGCTTCTGCTCGGTCGAGGAGCGCGAGGTCCCGCGCGAGGAGGTCGTCAGCGCGGCCGAGCCCGAGCGCCCGCAGCCCGCGCCCGACCTGATGGCCGCCCTCGAGGCGAGACTGGCGGGGGGTCCCGGCGGCGGCGGCAAACACGGCCGAAGGTCAGACGACGGCGAAGGCGGCGGTCGCACCGCCGACGGCCGGTCCTCGCGCACCCGGGCGTGAGCGGACCGGTCGAGGTCGAGGTCGAGGGAAGGCCGCTGCGGCTGTCGAACCTCGACAAGGTCCTCTACCCGCAGGCCGGATTCACCAAGGCCGCGGTGATCGACTACTACACCCGCGTCGCGCCGGCGGTCCTTCCCCACCTACGCGGCCGCCCGCTCACCCTCAAGCGCTATCCGAACGGCGTCGAGGCGGGCCACTTCTACGAGAAGCAGTGCCCCTCGCACCGCCCCGACTGGGTCCGCACCGCACCGATCGCCATTCGCTCCGAGGACCGGATCGTCGACTTCTGCCTCGCCGAGGATCTGGCCACGCTCGTCTGGCTCGCCAACCTCGCCGACCTCGAGCTCCACACGTCGCTGTCGCTCGCCACGCCGATCGAGCGACCGACGGCGATGGTCTTCGACCTCGACCCCGGCCCACCGGCCGACGTCCTCACCTGCGCGCGCGTCGCGCTCGCCCTGCGCGACCTGCTCGGGCCGCTCGGCCTCGAGGGCCTCGCCAAGACCTCGGGCTCGAAGGGCGTGCAGGTCTACTTTCCGCTCAACGTCGAAACGAGCTACGCCGAGACCAAGCCGTTCGCCCAGGCGGTGGCGCAGCTGCTCGAGCGCCGGCATCCCGAGCTCGTGGTCTCGAGCATGCGCAAGAGCCTGCGCGAGGGCAAGGTGCTCGTCGACTGGAGCCAGAACGACCAGCACAAGACGACCGTGAACGTCTACTCGCTGCGCGCGCGCGAGCGCCCGACGGTGTCCACGCCGGTTATGTGGGAAGAGCTCGAGGCCGCCCTCGAGGCGGGTGACCCCGAGCAGCTCGCCTTCGATTCCGAGGCCGTGCTCGCGCGCGTCGCCGAGCGGGGCGACCTTTTCGCGCCCCTGCTCGAGTGGGAGCAGCCGCTTCCCCGGCTGTAGGCGACGGTCCGGAGGCGCCGCGTCGGCCATCAGCCCCCTGCCGCGTCCGCCCGCTCCGTCGCGTACCGAAACCCCGCCTGCAGGAAGTCGTTGATCCCCGCGGTCGCCAGCACCGCGGTGGCGAGCCGCCCCGCCCTGGGTGAGGTCGCGCGCAGGCCGACAACCCCGAGCGCCGCCCAGGCGCCCACGCAGCGCGTGCAGGTCAAAAGCTCGCCGACCGCGTGGCGCAGGCCCTGGCCGCGGGGCGCGCCCGGGCGGTGCTCGGAGGTCTCCTCGACAAAGGGATCACGCACCCAGGTGCCGATCTTCTCGCGGGCGACCGTCTTCGCCAGGGCGAAGGTGGCCAGCCCGAGCGGCGGCAGATCGCGTCCGCGGATCGCGGAGGCCTCGTCGCGGCGGCGGCGCGCCGTGGCGACCACTGCCGCGAAGAGCGCGAGGTAGGTGAGGTTGAGGGCGCCGTAGTCGGACGGCTCGGTGGGATGAACGGCGTGCCCGTCCGCGCCGGGGCGAGCTTGAGTGTCGCTGGAAGAGCTCATGGCGTGGCTGGTTCCCGCGATGGCGCTTCCCCACGCCCGACGCCGCTAGCTTTGTCGCTGAGATGATCGACCGCGGTCTCGCCCTGCAGATCGCCCGTCTCGCCGCGGGGACCGATCCGCACGAGCGCCTTCCGGGCGACCTCGATGCATGGGTCGCCCGCGCCGAGACGGAGGTCGGCCGCTTCACCGGTCTCACGCCGACCGACCCTCTGCCCGCTCCCGAGCCGACCGAGCGCGGCGAGTGGGCCTCGATCAACGTCAACATGCTCGCCGAGATGCTCGCCCCGGTGAGCGACCGGCTCGAGAGCCGCCTCGAGCGGGCGGGTCCGCTGGCCGGCCCGATGCGGATCGCCGCCAAGGCCACGCTCTCCGCCGAGGTCGGCCTCGTCATCGGCTTTCTGTCGGGACGGGTGCTCGGCCAGTACGAGCTCTCGCTGCTCGGCCACGAGCGCCCGCCGCGGCTCCTGTTCGTGAGCTCGAACGTGGTCGCCGCCGCGCGCGAGATGGAGGTCGACGGCGAGAGCTTCCTGGCGTGGATCGCCCTCCACGAGGTCACCCACGCCTTCCAGTTCGCAGGGGTCCCGTGGCTGCGCGGCCACCTCGGCGGCCTGCTCGAGCGCTACCTGGCCACCGTCGACGTCCGCATCCGCCGCGGCTCGGCCGGCGGACTGCCTTCGCTACCCGATCCGGCCAAGCTCATCGAGGCCTTCCGCGAAGGCGGGCTCGCGGCGCTCGTCCAGACCCGCGAGCAGCGCGCGATCATGGACCGCGTTCAGGCCGCAATGTCGGTCGTCGAAGGCTACTCCGAGCACGTGATGGACGCCCTCGGCGTCGACGTCGTCCCCGACTACACGGGCCTCCGCGAGGCCATGGAGCACCGCCGGGCCAACCGCTCGGCGCCCGAGCGCGTGATCGGGCGCCTACTCGGGCTCGACCTGAAGATGCGCCAGTACGAGCTCGGCCGGCGATTCTGCGCCGAGGTTGCCGAGCGCGCAGGCATGGCTGGGCTCAACCGCGTGTGGGACGCACCGGAGCTGCTTCCGACGCTCGCCGAGCTCGAGGCCCCCGCGGTATGGCTCGCGCGCGTCGAGCGCGAGCGCGCCCTGCCGGCCTGACCGTCTCTCCGGCTCCGGCCGAACGGCCTCGAGGGGTGTGACGAGCCTCTCAGAGGAGGAGTTGACGCTGGCATGAGGGCTGCTAGCGTTACGGACGTTAGAGTTAATATCCTTAGCCGCCCGAACCCGGGGGGAGAGGTACCGGCACAGGAGGAATCAGAGAGACATGGCTACAAACACCCAGAACCGCAGCCAGTCCCGCGGCGCAAGCAATAACTCGAGCGGCGGCGGCACTTCCCAGCGCAGCCGGAGCACGAGCTCGCAGCGCAGCAACACGACCCCGGCCGAGCGCTCCGCCCGCGCCAAGCGCGCCGCGGCGACCCGTCAGCGTAACCAGGCCAAGCGCACCGGCGCACAGACACGCTCGCAGGCCCGTTCGACGGCCCGCGGCGGCCGCTCCACCACCCGCGGTGCTCGCTCGACCACCCGCGGGG
>JACCUC010000307.1 GCA_013812065.1 Thermoleophilaceae bacterium
AGTCGTTGCCCATCGTGATCGCGTCGAACGGGCACGCCAGCTCGCAGTAGCCGCAGAAGATGCAGCGGGTCAGGTTGATCTCGTACACCGCGGCGTAGCGCTCGCCGGCCGAGACCGGGTCCTCGGCCGTGTTCTCGGCCGCCACCACGCGGATGCACTCCGCCGGGCAGGCGGCCGCGCACAGCGAGCAGCCGACGCACTTCTCGAGCCCGGAGTCCTCGAAGCGGTGCAGCTTGTGGCGGCCGCGAAAGCGCGGGTAGACCGGCGTCTTCTCCTCGGGGTACTGGATCGTCGTCGGCTTCTCGAGCGCGCGCGCGAGCGTCGTACGCAGGCCGCGCAGGGTGGCCCCAAAGGACCGGTAGACCGCCTTGGAGCGGGCCGGCGAGGGACCGCGCTGGACGGCGATCACGTCGTCTGACAGGGTGTTCGACACGGTGTCTGACATGGTGTCAGCAGCTCCCGGGGTCAGGGTCTCAGAGGAGGACCACGAGAATCGCGGTCACGAGGACGTTGAGGGTGGCGAGCGGCAGCAGGATCTTCCACCCGAGGGACATCAGCTGGTCGTAGCGCAGGCGCGGGAGCGTCGCGCGAACCCAGATGAAGAGCAGGACGCAGAGGAACATCTTCAGGAGGACCCAGGTGGGCCCGAGCCACTCGGGCCCCGGCCCGTGCCAGCCACCGAGGAACAGCGCCGTGGCGACGCCCGAGATGACGATCACCTCGAGGTACTCGGCCAGGAAGAACGAGCCGAAACGCATTCCGCCGAACTCGGTGTTGTAGCCGGCGACGAGCTCGGCGTCGGCTTCGGCTAGGTCGAAGGGGGGGCGTGAGGACTCCGCGAAGCCGGCGACCATGAAGATCAGGAAGCCGACGAACTGGGGCACGCCGAACCAGATCTTGTCCTGGGCGGCGACGATGTCGACGAGCGACAGCGAGCCCGCGGTGATCGCCACCCCCAGCAGCGACAGCCCGATCGCCACCTCGTAGGAGACGAGCTGCGCGGCGGCGCGCATCGAGCCGAGGAACGAGTACTTCGAGCCCGAGGCCCAGCCGCCGAGCACCAGCCCGTAGAAGGCGAGCGAGCCGAAGGCGAAGAAGTACAGGATGCCGATCGAGACGTCGATCCCGGCGAGCGCGAACTCGCCGCCGTAGGCGCCCGGCGCGCCGAAGGGAATGATCGCGAGCGTGAGCACGCCGGTGGCGATCGAGATCACCGGGGCGATGGCCATCATCCACGGGACGGCGGTCGTCGGCGTCGAGGCCTCCTTGGAAACGAGCTTGAGCACGTCGGCGACCGGCTGCAGCAGCCCGGCCGGGCCGACGCGGTTGGGTCCGAGGCGCGACTGGAAGCGGCCGAGCAGGCGTCGCTCGACCCACAGGACGACGGGCACGAGCTGGAAGATGATCGCGAAGATGACGACCGCCTTGACGAGCTGAACCCACAGCGGGCCGGTGGGGCTGACCTCGCCCGCCGAGCTGACCGCGACGAGCGAGGGGTTCATTCCGCCTCGACCTTGCGCACGGTGACCGTGGTCGCCTCGCCGACGAGGAGCTCGGTGGCGCTGTCCTGCGCGGTGCCCTCGATCAGGTAGACGCTGCTGGGCGGCAGGCCGTCGCGCAGCGCGGCGATCCCCCGCACGCTCGTGCCGTTGCGCGCGACCTCGACCTCGTCTCCGCTCTGCACGCCGAGCGCCCGGCCGTCCTGGGCCGACAGCTCGACCCGCTGGCGCGGCGCGAGGAAGCGCAGGATCGGGGCGTGCTCGGTCTCGCGGCCGGTCCACAGGGAGCGCGTGGTGCCCAGGCGCAGGTCGCCGTTCGAGGGCGCGACCGGCTCGGGCGGCTCTTCGAGCGCGCCGGATTCCGGGAGCGAGGGGGCCTTCGGAGCCGCCTCGGAGGAGCCCCGCTCCTGCCAGCGCCTGCCCTTGCCGCCGACCTCCTCGAGCGTGAGCCCGGCGAGGAATGGCACCACATCGGTGATGGCGTGTGTGACCATCGGGCTCGTGAGGAAGGGCGGATCGGCCGGCGCCCCGACGCGGATCGACAGCTCGGCGAGGACGCTCCAGACCGGTCG
This sequence comes from Thermoleophilaceae bacterium, assembly GCA_013812065.1. Lineage (GTDB taxonomy): Bacteria > Actinomycetota > Thermoleophilia > Solirubrobacterales > Thermoleophilaceae > JACCUC01. The sequence goes on from JACCUC010000307.1 coordinate 2,072, forward strand.
CACATCGCCCGGGTGGGCGATCGACTGGCGCGCCCGCTGAAGGCGGCCGTCGGGATGGGTGACGGTGCCCTCGCGCTCGGCGTAGGACTCGGCCGGGAAGACCACGTCGGCGTGCTCGGTCACGGTCTCCGACTCGAAGTCGGCGAAGGCGACGACGAAGGTCGCGGCCTCGAGCGCGCGCTGCCACGCGGCGCGGTCGGGGTGGGTTCGAACCGGGTCGGCGTTCAGGAGCACGAGCGCGGAGAGGTCGTCGCCGAGGCCGACGGCGATCTCGGCTGCTGGCCTTCCCGCCTGGGGCGCGTCGAGGAGGCCCGGTCCGAGACCGGGCACGCAGCCGACCTCGCGCAGGCCGCGAGCGTTGGTCCCGCTCGGGACCTCGATCAGGCCTGAGCCCTCGGTCTCGGGGACTCCGAGCGCGCGCGCCAGCGCGAGCAGGGACGCGACGCCCTGGCGCGC
>JACCUC010000310.1 GCA_013812065.1 Thermoleophilaceae bacterium
GCCCGACGCCCTCGCCGAGCAGCAGTCCGGGCGCGCGCTCACCGGCCTCGCGCAGCGCCGCCGGCCCTGACCCCACCGACACCTCAGACCGCAGCGGCCCGAGGGGGCGTCTCGGGATGGGCCACCGCGCGGGGACCCTCACGCGACCGGGCGCGCAGGGAGCGTTCGAGCTCTTCGAGGACGCGCACCACCGCCACGCCGCTTCCGGCACCCGAGCGCGGCTCGCGCCCGTCGCGCAGGCAGTCGAGGAAGTGGCGGCACTCGATACGCAGCGGCTCCTCGTTCGAGATTCGCGGGCTCCATACGTCGCCCGAGCGGGCGATGTACTCCCCGTAGGAGGCGAAGTCCTGGTCGAAGCCCTTGTCGTAGACCGTGACCTTCTGCTCGAGCGCCATGTCGTCGAAGGTCGCCATCCGCTTCGAGCCGACGACCGTGAAGCGCCGCTCCTTGTGAGGATCGAGCCAGGAGAGATGGAGATGCGCCGAGAGTCCGGAGGGAAAGCGCAAATGGCAGAAGACCACGTCCTCGACGCCGTGGCGCATGTAGCTCTCCCCGAAGGCCTCGAGCTCGGCCGGCTCCTCGCCCGCGAGCGCCAGCACCACCGAGACGTCGTGCGCCCCGAGCGACCACAGCGCGTTCTCGTCGGCGCGGAGCTTGCCCAGGTTGAGCCGGTTCGAGTACAGGTAGAAGAGCTCCCCGAGATCGCCCGAGTCGGCGATCTGCTTGAGCTTCTCGACGCCCGGGTGGTACTCGAGCAGGTGGCCGACCATGAGCACGCGGCCGGAGGCCCGTGCCGCCGCGGCGACCTCCTCGGCCGCGGCGACCGACTGCGCGAGCGGCTTCTCGACGAAGCAGTGCTTGCCGGCGGCCAGCACGCGCAGCGCGACCTCGGCGTGGGTCGGCACCGGCGTCGAGCAGACCACGGCGTCGAGATCGGGGTCGGCGAGCAGCTCGTCGAGCTCCGCGCTCACCGCCACGCGCGGAAATTGCGGCGCGACCCCTTCCCGCGCCGCCTCCGAGCCGTCGCAGATCCAGCGCAGCTCGGCCCCGGGCAGGCGGTCGAGGTTGCGCGCCAGGTTCGGGCCCCAGTAGCCAAGGCCCACGACCCCGATGCGGATCGGGGAGTCGGCGGGCGCGCCGCTCGTCATCGTCGGGCAGTGTAGGAGGCGAGCAGGTCGCGAACGCGCTCGCCGGCGCGGCCGCCGCCGTAGAGCTCGGGGCGCTCGCCGGCCGGAGGTGGCCGGTCGAGGGCGGCGAGGGCCGCGTCGGGGTCGAGGTCGACGAGCTCGTTCCAGCCGGCCTCGACGGTCTCGATCCACTCGGTGCGGTCGCGGAGGGTCAGGCACGGCACGCCGAGCAGGTACGCCTCCTTCTGCGCTCCGCCGGAGTCGGTGAGCAGGGCGCGGGAGCTTGCGAGGAGCTTGAGGAAGTCGAGATAGCCGAGCGGGCGGGTGAGCCGGACGCCGGGCGCGCCCGCCAGGCGATCGGCGAGGTCGGGGGCGGCCTCGAGGCGCGCGCGGGTGCGGGGGTGGACCGGGAACACCGCCCGGAGCGGGAGGGCCTCGAGCAGCGTCACGAGCCGCTCGAGGCGGCGCCGATCGTCGACGTTGCCGGCCCGGTGAGCGGTTACCAGCAGGTACTCGCCCTCCTCGACGCCGTGCTCGGCGAGCGCCCGCGAGCGGCTTTCGGCGAGCGGCGCGAAGGTGAGCGCCACGTCGGCCATGACGTCGCCGACCAGGTGGACCTCGCCGGCGACCGACTCGCGCTCCAGGTTGTCGACGGCCGTCGGGGTGGAGCACAGCAGGAGGGTGCTCGCGTGGTCTGTGAGGACCCGGTTGAGCTCCTCCGGCATCGAGCGGTCGAAGGAGCGCATGCCGGCCTCGACGTGGGCCACGGGCACGCCTGACTGCGCGCCCGCGAGCGCGCCCGCGAGCGTCGAGTTGGTGTCGCCGTAGACGAGCACCAGGTCGGGGCGCGCGGCGGCCAGCTCGGGCTCGAGCGCGGCGAGCATGCGGGCGGTCTGGTCGCTGCTCGTGCCCGAGCCGACGGCGAGCTCGCGGTCGGGGAGCGGGACGCCGAGCTCGGCGAAGAATATCCCCGAGAGCTCGTCGTCGTAGTGCTGGCCGGTGTGGATCGTCGTCTCCTCGCCGACCTCCCGCAGGCGGTGAGATACGGCCGCGGCCTTGACGAACTGGGGTCGATTGCCGATGACGGTGGTGATTCGCATATGCGCTCGAGCCCGGGGTCCGTGGGAGGAGGAGGTTGTTCCGACCGGCCGGAGGGGTATCATTCCTTCCGCATGGCTGCGAAGCTCGTCGAGAACGCGCGCGGGGCCGCAGGCAGCGTCGCCGGAGCTGCGCGCCACTTGGCCTGGTACCTGAGCTACTGCGTCGACGCCTCGGCGACGCGGAGCTGCGAGCCGCCGCCGGCGGGGCGGGCCGAGCCGCAGGCGCCGGCGAGTCGCGTGTCCTGAGCGGAGCTCCCGGCGCTCGCCTCAGCCGGTCGCCGCCAGCTCGGCCTCGATGTGCTCGCGTAGCGCCGCCGCCGCCGCCCGGGTGAGCTCCCCGGGACCGTCGAAGCTGTGCTCCTCGACCCCGCCCACGGGCTGCACCTCGCGCGTGGTCGAGGCCAGGAAGGCCTCCGAGGCGTGCAGGAGCTCGTCGCTCGTGAGGGGGCGCTCGCGGACGTCGACGAGTCGCATCAGCCGGTCGCGGGTGATCGAGGCGAGGATGTGGTCCTCGAGCGGAGGCGTCGACAGCGCGCCGTCGGACCCGACCCAGAAGATCGAGGCCGTAGGGGCCTCGAGCACGCGTCCGTGCGGGGTGACCATCAGCGCCTCGTCGAAGCCGCGCTCGCGCGCGAGCCGGCTGCAGAGCATGTTGCCCGCGTAGGAGAGCGACTTGATCCCGTCGAGCACCCGCGTCGGCGCGTAGGGCACGAAGCCGAGCCGCGGACGCTCGAATCCCGGTGGGACGGGCTCGGTCAGGAGCAGCCGCCGGCCCCCGCGGGTGAGGATGAGCCGCAGGCAGCCGTCGAACTCCGCGCCGCCGCGGGCTGCGAGCAGCTCTCGGGCCTCGGCCTCGAGGTCGGCGCGGGGGACGCCTTCGTCGAGGCGGAGGTTGGTCGCGGAGCGCTCGAGCCGGTCGAGGTGGTCGGAGAGGGCGAACGGGCGGCCGTCGTAGACGCGCAGAACCTCGAACACGCCATCACCGCGGATGAAGCCGTCGTCGGTCACCGGGATGAACGTCTCGGGCGTGGGCGAGATCCGGCCGTTGAGGCAGGCGAGCTCGGCGGAGGCGACGGCGGCTGCTGGCGGGGCTTGGTCGGTCATCGGGCGGGCGGGTTGGGCGTGGTTCGGGCCTGTCGCGTGGCAACGCCCGCGCCGGCCATGGGCCGTGTAGGAATCGAACCTACAACCTTGGGATTAAGAGTCCCCTGCTCTGCCAATTGAGCTAACGGCCCGGGGGCTGGGCACCGGCGCGCGCAGGTGCCGCCGGCCGCCTCGGGCCACATTCTAGGCGCTGGAAGCTTCCCGCCCAGCGGGGCGGCCGCGGCTGGTGGCGGCCCGGGGGTTGCCGCTCTGCCCCTCGCGCCCCGGGTTGCCGTCGCCGGAGCTGCCCGACCCGCCGCCTGTGCCCGCGACCTCGATCACGTACGTCCTCACCCCGCCCGCGACGCGGAACCTTGCTCCGTTGCTGTCGATCGCCACCTCGGGCGCGTCGCCTGGGACCGAGCCCCCGACCACCCGGCGCGCCCGCGACCCCGCCGGAAGGGGCAGGCTCAGCCTCATCGCCCCCGGCCCGTCCGCGGCGATCCGTACCCGCAGCGTACGGCGGCCGCTCAGGCGGGCGCGCCGGCCGTCGATCGTCGCTCGGTTGAGGTTCTCGAGCCGGACCTCGAGGGCGTTGCGGGCCTCCCGGCGTTCGATACCCGTCCAGCGCGTTCCCTCGACCGTGCTCGGAGCGGGCGGTCCCCCGTTCGCCGAGGTAACCGGCGCGGTGCGCGGATCGCCCTGACCGAAGGCGAGGCTGCGCGCGTCGATCTCGGCTCGGGCGGGGTTGGTGCCCGGGTTGCCGCTCCTGTTGCGAGCACGCAGGTCGCTGACCCAGTAGGCGTGATCGTGCACGAGGCCGAGCGAGGCGCGGAAGGTGTCGGGCATCAGCGCGTGGTTGACGCGATTGGGCGCGCGCTTGACCCGCGCGGATCCCAGGAAGCGCTTGGCCGCCTCCCACTCGTCGAGGACGGCGAGCGTGGAGTGCTCGCCCGGGAAGGTCCAGAGCTGGCTGCGCAGGCCGAGGCGGTCGAAGCGCCTTTGCTGCTTGCGGGGCCCGGGATGGAGCACGAGGTCGTCACCCGCGGCGACCCAGTTCAGATACGGCAGCCAGCGAGCGTTCTCGAGCAGCCGGTGCGAGTTCGTGTCCTGGGTGAAGCGCCCGATGTCGCGCGGCGGGGCGGGCGGGAGCCATTCGCCGCGCGCCGGCGGGCCGACCGCGGTGAAGGCTCGCCCGAAGAGATCCGGATACAGGACACCGAGCCGCGATGTGCCGTAGCCGCCCATCGAGTAGCCGGTCAGCGCTACGCGGTTCGGGTCGAGCCGGAAGCGCGCAGCGACGTCGCGCCAGACCTCGAAGAAGTCGACCTCACCCTCGTCCATGTACCAGCCGTCCGCGCCGCGGCCGAGCGGCGTGACCACCAGGTTGTCGCGCTCGTCTCCGAACTGGCGCAGCTGGGTCGGGTTTGAGACCGAGTACTGGGTGTAAGTCCCGCCGAGCGAGTGGAGCGAGAAGGTGAGGCCGCGCGGACGGCTCGGCCGGGCGGATGGCGGAGCGTGCACCAGGTAGGGCTGAAGGCGGCCGCCGTAGGCGGGGAACCGGTCGCGGAAGCCCTCGGGCACCCGCTGGGACGAGGGGAGGATGCGGGCCTGGGTGGCCTTGGGCGGGTGGATGTCGCGTCGCACGCGGTCGGCGAGGCGAGCAAAGCTCACGTCGGCACCAAAGCCGCCGGTGGACGGAGCGACGAGCGGGGCCGGACGCTTGAGAAGGCGCGCCTGCTTGGACTCGAACCAGTTGCCGAGGCCGACGTTGGGCTCGTATCCCGGCCTCGGCCGGCTCCCCTGGGGCTCGCCGAAGCGAAAGGCGAGGTTGAAGACCCCGGGCGCGCCCTCGCTCGGGTCGCCCGAGCCGGGCTCGGTCGGGGTCGGTCCGCCCGAGCGAACCTGCTCGAATCCGTTGGTCGCGGAGCGCAGCCCGACCCCGGCGACGTAGCGCCAGGTCGCCCGGCCGGGATCCATGACCGAGCGCGGGACGCGGATCGTCATCTGGTTGCGAGCCCGGCTGATCGAGACGTCGACCCCGGCGGGCGATGGGTCGGCGACCAGCTTTCCGCTCAAAGGATCCCGGCGGAAGACGCTCCCGCCCGTACCCCACGCGGTCACGAAACGATCGAGTCCGGGTGAGGTGACCCCGGCTCCTCCTGGCCACGCGACGGGTACGCCACCGCTTCGGTCGGTGTCGATGCCGATGCCGACGATCGCGGCGTCGTCGACCTTGACGGTGTTGAGGGTCACCCGGTAGAGGATCGCTCCGCGCGTCGGCTTGACCCGCAGCTCGACGAGGTCGGCGGCGTTGGCGCCGAAGCGGTCGGCGGTCGGGTAGAAGACGTTTCCCGACGTCGGCGAGGCGCTGCCCGTCGAGTCGCGCTGGCCGCCCGAGCCCTCGACGGTGTCGGCGCCGCGGTCGTCGAACAGGTAGTCCTGGTAGAGGTACTCGCCGCCTCGATAGGCGTCGGTGCCCGAGACGAGCAGCGGCTTCGCCCGGAAGGGAGCGCGATTGGCGAGCTGCGGGGCTTCGGGCGGACGCTTGTAGAGCAGCGGCGGGCCGGGGCGCTCGCCAGAGCCGACGCTCGGGAGCGAGGCCGCGGCGGAGTGCCCGGCCCCGAGGCTCAGAGCCAAGGCCGCGACGACAGCAGCGGAAGTCGAGCGAGCCCTCCTCACGCTGGCCACGTTAGCGCGGTGCGAGGTCGCGCGCGCCGGCTCCGCGAAGCCCAGAATCAGCCGGGCGCAGGCCCGTGCTCGTCCCGATCTCCGCATCGAGCTCGCCCTGCGCTGCGGCCTCCTCGACTACAGCGTCGCCCGACCCGCGCGCACCTCGCCCCGTCGGTGAGCCTCGAGCAGCGCCGCGCAGATCGCGAGGTCCTGGATCGCCAGGCCGGTGGAGTCGAACAGGGTGATCGCCTCCCGATCGGGCCGGCCGGGCGACCGGCCGGTCAGAACCTCGCCGAGCTCGGTCACCCGCTCGCGGGCGATGAGTCCGGCCTCGATGGCTCCCCTCAGTTCGCCGCCGTGGCTCGCCTGCTCCCACTCGTCGCAGAACAGCGAGCAGCGCGCGACAGCCTCAGCCTCGACCTCAGCCTTACCTGGCCCGTCGGCGCCGAGCACCGAGAGGTGCAGGCCGGGGCGCAGGTCGTCGGCCCCCACGACGGGCTCGTGGCCGGGGGTCACGCAGGTGACGACGTCCAGGGCGAGCGCGTCCTCGCGGCTTCCGACCTCCCAGCCGAGCTCCCCGGCCAGCGCTCCCGCCGCATCGGGGTCCGGGTCGTAACACACGCCCTCGCCGTATTCGGCCGCGACAAGGCAGCGGCCCGCCCACGAACCGTGGAGGCCGCAGCCGACGACCGCCGCGCTCGTCGCGTCCTCTCGCGCCAGCTCCTGGGCGGCCACCGCGGCCACCGCGCCGGTACGCAGGGCGGTCACGGCCCGGGCGTCGCACAGGGCGAGCGGCTCGCCGTCCTCGAGGCTCGAGACGCAGATCACCCCGGTCACGACGGGAAGACCGCGCCCGGGGTTGCCGGGGAACGAGGTCACCCACTTGAGCACCGCGAGGCCGTCGCCGGCGGCAGGCATGGCGCGGAAGTCGCCGTCCCCCTCGGGAGCGGCGGGGAGGTAGACCTTGGGCGGCATCCGCCACTCCCCGTGGGCGAAGCGCACGAAGCCCTCGCGAACGCGTTCGATCGCCTCCTCGGGGGAGACCGCGGCGAGCACCGCTTCGCCGTCGAAGACCGGGATCTCGGGCACCGCGGCGCGACGATACCCTCCCTGGCCGTGAGCCCCAGTAACGGCAAGCAGAGCCCGCGCCGGCCGCGCATCGAGCTGGCCGCGGCGGGCCCGAGCGCCACGCCCGAGGAGGCGGCGGCGATCGCCGCGGCGATCGAGGGG
>JACCUC010000326.1 GCA_013812065.1 Thermoleophilaceae bacterium
GCTCCGAGGGCGCCACGACCGCCGGCTCGACTTCCCCGAGCGCCTCGGCGAGGGCGCCGAGCGCCGCCTCGCCCCCACCGGGGCTCGTGCGCACGATGGCGTCGGCGGGCGGGTCGAGCGCCCCCGGCCGCCCTCCCACCACGACGACCTTCACGCCGAAGCGGCGGATCGCCTTGCGGACTCGCAGGTCGAGGATCGGCGACTCGTCCTGGAGCTCGGACTCGACCACGACGACAGCGCCGGCGTGGTCGATGTCGGAGACCATCGCCGCGAGCTCGGGCCGCGCGAGCGCGCGCGCCTGCTCGGAGTCGAGAGTGCCGCCCGGACGCGAGTCGACGTGCGGCGAGCCGAGGCCCTCGCGCATGAGGCGCTGCAGGAGAAAGCCCTCCTCGTTGGTCGTCTCTCCCCCCGCGAGGGCGGCCGTGTGCGGGCCGGCGCGCTCGAGGCCGGCCGCGGCCTCGCTCATCGCCCGCTCCCACGAGACCTCGCGCAGCTCTCCGCCCTCGTTGACCATCGGCCGCGTTATCCGCTCCGGCGCGTGGATGGCCTGGAAGCCGAAGCGGCCGCGGTCGCACAGCCAGCCGTCGTCGACCTCGGCGTTGTCGCGGGGGAAGACGCGCAGCACCTTGGCGTCGTCGCGGACCGTGAAGGTCACGTTGCACTGGCTCGGGCACAGCGTGCACACCGAGCCGCCGTTCTCGACGTCCCAGGGCCGGGCCCGGAAGCGGTAGGCGTTCGAGGTCAGCGCGCCGACCGGGCACAGGTCGACGATGTTGCCGCTGAACGGCGCGACGTACGGGTGTCCGTGGTGGGTGCCCACGTACGTCGAGTCGGCGCGCTCGAGGAAGACGAGCTGGTAGTCCTCGGAGATCTCCTGCGAGAAGCGCACGCAGCGGAAGCAGAGGATGCAGCGCTCGCGGTCGATGGCGATCAGCGGCGACAGCTCGAGCGGCTTCTCGAAGTGGCGCTTGGGCTCGATGAAGCGCGATCGGCCGGCGCCCCAGCCAAAGGAGATGTCCTGGAGCGGGCACTCGCCGCCCTTGTCGCAGACCGGGCAGTCGAGCGGATGGTTGACCAGCAGGAACTCGACGATCGCGTTCTGGCCCTGCTTGACCCGGTCGGAGGTCGTGACCACGACCATGCCGTCCTTGACCGGCGTCGAGCAGGCGGTCTGAAGCTTGGGGATGCCCTCGATCTCCACGAGGCACATGCGGCACGCGCCCACGGCCTGGCCGAGCTTGGGCTCGTAGCAGAAGACGGGGATCTCGACGTCGCCGTACTTCGCGCCGTCGACGAGGCTCATGCCCTCGGGCGCGACGACCTCGCGGCCGTCGATCTCGAAGCTGACGAAGTTGGGCTCGGGGCGGGGCATGTGGGCTGGTCCCTGGCGCTCGCCGGTCGGCTTTACGCCGGCCCGATCGACGGGGCGGCGGCCAGCTCGGGCGCGCTCTGCTCGACCAGCGCCCCCTCGTTGCGCGCCCGGGCCTCCGCGGCGTGGCGCTCGAACTCGTGGCGGAACTTCGCGAGCATCGAGCCGACCGGCATCGCCATCGAGTCGCCGAGCACGCACAGGCAGTTGCCGAGGATGTTGGTCTGGACCTGGACGAGCAGCTCGAAGTCCATCGGCGTCGCCTCGCCCGAGTCGATGCGCTCGAGCATCTTCACCGTCCAGTTGGTGCCCTCCCGGCAGGGCACGCACTTGCCGCACGACTCGTGGCGGTAGAACTCGGCGAGCCGCAGGGCCAGGGGCACGAGCGGCTGCGAGTCGTCGACGACGATCATCGAGCCCGAGCCGAGCATCGAGCCGGCCTGGGCCATCGTCTCGAAGTCGTATCTGAGGTCGAGTCCCTCGTCCCCGGTGAGCACGGGCGCCGAGGACCCGCCGGGAAAGAAGCACTTGATCTCGCGGCCCTCGGGCGGACCGCCGGCCAGGTCGTAGATGATCTCGCGCACGGTGGTGCCCATGGGCACCTCGTAGTTGCCGGGCCGCTGCACGTTCCCCGACACCGAGACGACCTTGGTCCCAATCGACTGCTCGGTGCCGAGCTTGCGGAACTCCTCGGCGCCCAGCCCGACTATGAGCGGAACGTTGCAGAGGGTCTCGACGTTGTTGAGCAGCGTCGGGCCCTGGTAGACCCCGGCGTTGGCCGGGAAGGGGGGCTTGAGGCGCGGGTTGCCGCGCTTGCCCTCGAGCGAGTCGAGCAACGCCATCTCCTCGCCGCAGATGTAGGCTCCCGCACCGCGGTGGACGACGAGCTCGAGGTCGAAGCCGATCTCGAGGATGTCCTTGCCCAGGTAGCCGGCCGTATAGGCCTCGGCGACGGCGCGCTCGAGGATGTCGGCCTGGTGCGCGTACTCGCCGCGGATGTAGATGAACGCCTGGTTGGCGCCGATGGCGCGGGCGCCGATGATGCAGCCCTCGACGAGCAGGTGGGGGTTCTTCTGAATCAGGACCCGGTCCTTGAAGGCCCCGGGCTCGGACTCGTCGGCGTTGCAGATCAAGTACTTGTCCATGTCGCCCTTGGGCACGAAGCCGGCCTTCATGCCCATCGGAAAGCCGGCGCCGCCTCGGCCGCGTATCTCGGAGTCTGAGATCCGCTGGAGGACCTCGTCCTGGTCGAGCTCGGTCAGCGCCTTGCGCAGCGAGCTGTAGCCGCCCCGGCGCTCGTAGACCTCGAGCAAGTGCAGCCCTGGCTCATCGATGTCCTCGAGCAGGCGAAGCGGTGGGGCCTTCATTTGGCTTCGTCCTGGGGCGGAGGGTCGCCGGCACCGGCGGGCATATGGTCGGGGTCGTCGAGGCCGCGGCCGGGGAGCGGAACACGGCCCTCGCGCAGGGCGAGGACGATCTCGGGGGCGTCACTCGGTTTGAGCGGGCCCACATAGCGCCCGTCCACCGAGGCCATCGGCTGCATGTCGCACGCGCCGAGGCACTCGAACGCGCGGATGTCTGTGTCTCCGAGGTCGAGCTTCTCGGCGGCCTCGACGATCGCGTCGTAGATCCGCTTGGCGTTCGACAGGTGGCACGACACGCTCGTGCACACATAGATGTAGTGGCGCCCGAGCGGCTCCTCGTTGAGCATGTCGTAGAAGGAGGCGATCGAGGACAGGTAGGCGGGCGTCACCTTCATCACCGCCGCGACCTGGAGCATGGCCAGGGTCGAGAGGTACCCGTGGTGGCGCTGGGCGATCTTTAGCGCCGGCAGGACGGCCGAGCGCGGATCGGGGTAGAGCGACATCCGGTACTCGATCTCGGCCAGGAGCTCGGGCGGGACGCGCACGTCGGCGAGCTGGGGAATGACCGCGGGATCCTTGTCGAGGTCGGCGGGCAGATCCCAGCCGGCCGCCACCGAGGGTTTCCCCGAGGCGATCTGGTGGTCGAGCCCGACGAGGCGGTCGGCGACGAGCGGATGCTCGGCGCGCACCGAGCCGTTCGCCTGTCCGTCGCGGTCGGCCATCAGCGGTCGATCCCTCCCAGGATCGGGTCGAGCATGGCGATCGAGGCGACCAGGTCGGCGATCAGCTCACCCTGCGCCATGTCGTGCAGGGACTGCAGGTTGACGAACGACGGATCGCGCATGTGCACGCGCGCGGGCTTCGAGGACCCGTCGGCGACCACGAAGCAGCCGAGCTCCCCGCGCGGCGACTCGATCGCCTCGTAGACCTCGCCCGGCGGCACGCGGAAGCCCTCGGTCACGAGCTTGAAGTGGTGGATCAGCGCCTCCATGCTCGTGGCCAGCTCGTGCCGCGGCGGAAGCGCGACCTTGCGGTTGTTGGTCACGTACGGTCCCTCGGGCAGCCCGTCGAGAGCCTGCTCGACGATCCGCATCGACTCGCGCATCTCCGCGATCCGCACGCGGTAGCGGTCGTAGTGGTCGCCCACCGTCCCGACGGGGATCCGGAAGTCGAAGTGCTCGTACGAGCAGTAGGGCATGGCCTTGCGCAGGTCCCATGGATCGCCGGTGGCGCGGATGAGCGGACCGCTGACGCCGAGCCCCTTGAGCCGCTCGCGCGACACGATTCCCACGTCGCGCAGGCGCTCGACGAAGATCTGGTTCTCGTCGAGCAGCGCCTCGTACTGGTTGATGCGCGTGCGCATGGTGGCCGTGAAGTCCCGCGTCTTGCGCTCGAACCCGGGCGGGATGTCCTCGATCACGCCCCCGACCTGGAAGTAGCGCGTGTGCAGGCGCTGGCCGCCCGACATCTCGAACAGGTCGAGGATCATGTCGCGGTCGCGCAGCGACCACCAGAGCATGCTGATGGCGCCGAGGTCGAGCGCCGAGGTCCCGAGCCAGAACAGGTGGCTCGCGATCCGGTTCAGCTCCATGTGGATCACGCGCAGGTACTGCGCCCGCGGCGGCACCTCCTCGCCGAGCAGCCGCTCGACGGCCCCGCAGAACGCGTAGGCGTTGAAGTAGTAGGCCAGGTAGTCCATCCGCTCGACGAACGTGATGGCCTTCCAGTACTGCTGGTCCTCGCAGCTCTTCTCGATGCCGGTGTGGACGTAGCCGATCAGCGGCACCACGTCGCGCACGACCTCGCCCTCGAGCGTGCACAGCAGGCGCAGCACCCCGTGGGTCGCGGGGTGGTGCGGGCCCATGTTGACCGTGAACAGCTCGGCGTCGGGCTCGACCTCGGTGCCGGCGAGCGGCGCCTCGATGCGCTCGAGCGTCACCGACTCCTCGCGCTCGCGGTAGGGCGTGGACAGCGGGCTACTCATACCAGCGGGGGACCTCGTGCTCGTTGTAGGTGTAGAGGACCGGCTCGCCGCCGATCGGGAAGTCGCGGCGCTGGGGGTGGCCCTCGTAGTCCTCGGGCATGTGCAGGCGGCGCAGGTCCTCGTGCCCGGCGAAGCGCACGCCGAAGAAGTCGAAGACCTCCTTCTCCTGGAAGTCGGCGGTCGGGAAGAGGTCGGTGACGGTGGGCAGCGCGCCCGATTCCGCGACCTCGAGGGTCATGCGCGTGCGCACGCCGAGGCGCTCGCGGCGCTCGCTCGAGAGGAGCTGGTAGTGCACGGCGAGGCGCGGCTCCTTGGGGAAGTAGTCGCAGCCGTGCAGGCTCGCGAGGAAGTCGAAGGGCTCGTCGGCGTCTGCGTGCAGGAAGCGGATGACCTCGTGCACGTCGTCGGGGCGCACGTCGAGTGTCGACTGGCCGCGGAAGTGGATGGTCTCGCGCACCGATCCCTCACCGACCGCACCGCGCACCGCCCGGGCCACGAGCTCGAGGCCCGTGGGGTCGATCACCCGAGTCCTCCCTCGAGGCTGCGCGGGTCGTCGTGGCCCCAGACCTCTTCGGTGCCCTGGGCCCCGTAGCGCTCGCGCCAGCCGAGGTCCGGCTGACCCTTGATCTTCTCCTGCAGGCGGTTGATGCCGTGGAGCAGGGCCTCGGGGCGCGGCGGGCAACCGGGGACGTAGACGTCGACCGGCAGGAAGCGGTCGGCGCCCTGCACGAGCGCATAGTTGTTGAACATGCCGGCGCTCGAGGCGCAGGCGCCCATCGAGATCACCCACTTCGGCTCGAGCATCTGGTCGTAGATGCGGCGGATGACCGGGGCCATCTTCATGGCCACGCGGCCCGAGAGGATGAGCATGTCGGCCTGGCGCGGCGAGGCGCGGAAGACCTCGGCGCCGAAGCGGGCGGCGTCGTTGCGCGGCGCGCCGACCGTCGAGATCATCTCGATGGCACAGCAGGCGAGGCCGAACGTGAGCGGCCACGGAGCGTTCGCGCGCGCCCAGTTCTGGGCCTTCTCGAGGGTGGTCAGGCCGAGCCGTGACTCGACGTACTCCCCGAGCTCCGAGTCCTCGATCTCGCCGCGCAGCATCTGGCGCGCGCGGTACTGGCGCACGCGCAGCCCGTCGGTCTCGGGGAGCTCCTGCGGCTCGGTCTGGAGCGGCTGCCGCCTTATCTCCATTCGAGCGCCCCACGGCGCCACACGAACACGAAGGCTATGAACAGGAGGGCGATGAACACGATCGTCTCGATCAGGGCGAATACCCCGAGGGCCTCGAGTTGAACGGCCACCGGGTAGAGGAATACGACCTCGATGTCGAACAGTATGAAGAGCATCGCGATCAGGTAGAAGCTGATCCCGAATCGGAAGTTGCTCGTGACCTCGGAGGGCAGCCCGCACTCGTAGGGCTCCGACTTGATCCGCGACGGCCGCTTGGGCCCGAGCCAGCCGTTGATGGCGGTGAAGATCAGCCCGACGCCGACTCCGAGCACGAGGAAGACGAGGACGGGCAGGTAGCTCTTCAGCATCGCCTCCGGGGTATATCTGACTTTGTGACAGTTTGCAACTTAGTGCGAAAGGGCGCTTGAGCGGCCCATGAGCGACGTCCACGCCATTCTCGGGGCGGTCGTGCTGGTGACCAACCTGCTCGCGGGAGTGTGGGGCGGCGTGGCCTGGGTGCGCCGCGAGCCCTCGGTGGTCTTCTGGTACCTGCTGCGGGCCGCCCAGGTCGTCGTCGTCGTCCAGGTGCTGATCGGGCTCCTGCTGCTCGCCGGCGGCCGGCGGGCTCCCGGCTCGCTCCACTTCCTCTACGGGATCGCCCCGCTCGTGGTCGCGCTGGTGAGCGAGACGATGCGGGTCGGCGCTGCGCAGCGCGAGCTCGCCGAGGCGGGGGACGTCGAGGCCCTCGAGCGGCGCGAGCAGGCGCTCCTGGCGCGGCGGGTGGTCCAGCGCGAGATGGGGATCATGAGCGTGGGGGCGCTGCTGATCGTGACGTTGGCGCTACGTGCGGTCGGGACGGGCGGCGGGCTGCTCTGAGGCGTGGGGCGGCGTGTCTGGTTCGCGGCGTGCGGGTACCCATGCTGGCATGTCGGGGGAAGCCGCTTCAGCTCGCTCCGACCGACTCGGTCCGCGCAACCTCTCGATTCCGGCCCGGCTCGAACGCCTCCACGACGTCCGCGCCTTCGTCGACCGGGTGTCACTCGATGCCGGCTTCGGCGAGCGCGCCCGCCATGAGATCAAGCTCGCGGTCAACGAGGCGGTCACCAACGCCATCCGCCACGGCTCGGCGTCCGCCGACGACCTAGTCGAGCTGGCGATCAAGGAGGAGGATGACCGGCTCATCTTCTCCGTCGCCGACACCGGCATCTTCGTTGACCGCTTCGAGTTGCCGCGCGACCTCCCCGAGCGCGGGCGGGGTCTGCGCTTCATCGCCGAGCTTATGGACGGACTCGAGGTCCGCCCCGACTACGACGGGACGACGATCTGCTTCTTCAAGCGGAGCGTGCGCTAGCTTCGCGAGCGGCTGGCGCTCTTCGCGCTCCGGCTCCCCGACTTTGCCCCGCCCGCCTTGCTCCCTCCGTTGCGGCCGTTCGCCGGCGCTTTCTTACGTCCACCCTTGGACGTCGGTTTCGCGGCGCCGTCGCCTTCGCTCGGCACGGCTTCCTTCGTCTGGTCGATGCTCGCCTTGAGCGCGGCCATCAGGTCGGGCACGGGCTCGGCCGGCGGCGCCTCGGCCTGCACGACCACCTCCTCGCCCGAGAGCTTGCGCTCGATCAGCGCCAGCGTCTCACGCTTGTGCTCGTTCTCGAACTCGTCCGGATCGAAGGGGCGGGCGAGGCTCTCGACTAGCTGAGTCGCCATGCCGACCTCAAGGTCTGTGACCTCGACCTCGCGCACGCGCTCGTCGATCTCCTCCTTGGGACGGACGTCCTCGGGATAGAAGAGGAGCTCGGCGACGAGCGCGTCGCCCGCCGGGCGCAGGAGCACGACGTGCTCGCGGCTCGACATGACGACCTTCCCGAGCGCGGCCTTGCCGGTCCGCTTCATGGCCTCGATGAGCAGGGCGTAGGGCTTGCTCGCCCCCTCCTGGGGCTCGAGGTAGTAGGAGCGGTCGTAGAAGACCGGGTCGATCTCGTCGAGGTCTACAAACGAGACGAGGTCGATCGTGCGCCGCCGCTCGACGGCGACGGCCTCGAGCTCCTCGTCGGTGACGGGTAGGAACTGGTCCTTCGAGACCTCGTAGCCCTTGATCGTCTCGTCGCGCTCGACGACCTCGCCGCGCGCGGGCGAGAAGAGCTGCTGCTTGATCGGCTGGAGGGTCTCGCGGTCGAGGGTGCGGAACTTGGGGTCCGTCCGCTGCGTGGCGATCCCGACCGAGACCGGGATGTTGACGAGCCCGAAGGAGATCGTGCCTTTCCAGATCGAGCGCATGGTGGCTTCATTCTCTCAGATGGCGAGTTGGCCCCCGGGGTGCATGGAGGGTTGCAGCATGTCCTCTGCCGGAGCGGGTACCTCGGAGGTGATGGAGTTCGAGACCTGGCACGCACTGTCCGGCGACCGGATCCCCAACCACCCGTCCTTCCCTGTGCTCCTCTACCGCGGCGTCGAGGCGGCGGCCGGCGGCGTCGAAGCCTGCGCCACGCAGTTCTCGGAGCATGGTTGGGGTGGCTCATGGGTCGACGGCGTGTTCGGCTTCCACCACTTTCACTCGACCTCCCACGAGGTGCTCGGAGTGATCGGGGGCCACGCGACGCTCGAGCTCGGCGGCCCTCAGGGCCAAGCGTTCGAGGTCTCCACGGGCGACGTGGTGGTTCTGCCGGCGGGGACCGGGCACCGCCTGGCTTCCTCCGACCAGGAGTTCACGGTCGTCGGCGCCTACCCGGCGGGTCAGGAGGACTACGACCTCTTGCGCGGGGACGATCCCGAGGAGGTTGCGGCCGCACGCGAGGGGATCGCGGCGCTCGAGGCCCCGCCGGAAGACCCGGTCGGCGGCGAGGGCGTTGGGAGGTGGCGCTGAGAAGCGACGGCAGTGTCCGGGCAGCAGCGGTGGTTGGACGAGACGACTCGGCTGTCGCTTGCACGCGAAAGCGGAATCAACCGGCTGCCTGAGATGCAACGCTCGATGCTGCTTGGGTAGCCGGCTGAGCGTGATGGAGTAGATGCGGCGGCATGCCGCTGGACCGTCTGCGAGGCGCTCCTGTAGCTCGCGCAGGTAACCGTGGAGCTCGGCTCGGGTCGGCGGATCGGACACTTGCGCTTCCGCCGATGGACGCGCTACAGTTTGTGTACGGAAATCGTACAAGGGTAGTCACATCGTGGTATCCGAACTGAACAGTCAAGCCATTCGACAG
Source organism: Thermoleophilaceae bacterium (assembly GCA_013812065.1). Taxonomy (GTDB): domain Bacteria; phylum Actinomycetota; class Thermoleophilia; order Solirubrobacterales; family Thermoleophilaceae; genus JACCUC01. Next base: position 9,079 of record JACCUC010000326.1, read on the forward strand.
CACGTCATCGAAAGCCTGTGCTGGGTCCGTGACGCCAACCGGACGGAAATGGATCGCGACATCGAGTCCCATGACGGCGATCTGCGCGTCGACTCGAAGGAGGGCGAGGCCGTGTGCATCCTCGTGGAGGACGCCCTAGAGCTCGGGGAGCTCGTCGAAGCGGCCGACCTCCAGCCTGAGGAGCTGACGAGCATCAGCTCTCTGACCCGGCTCATCGAGGAGCGGATTTCCGACCATCACGCCGCCGAGGGAAAGGACGCAGCTTGATGCACGCCATCGTCTACAACAACCTGTCGCACGCCTGGCACGAGGCCTTCCAGCACCTGATCGGCAATGGAGGCAAAGCCGTCCACTTGGCTGTCGCCATCCAGCGGCCGCTGGAGCCCGAGGACGATGCGGTGCGCTCCACGCTCGACGCGTTCCTCAAGGACCGTCGCAGGGTCGACGGCCGCGTCTGGCCTGTCAGCACCGTCGCCAACACGATGTTTCCCAGCGCCTTCTACCGCCCCGGGCGCGAGGATGCCCGGGCGCGCTTGTTCGAGCTGCACGGCAAGGCGCAGCGCATGCAGCAGCGCATGCGCGACCCCGAGAACTACTTCAACCGCCTTGTCGCCTATCCCAGGCCCGGCGGCGAACCGTTCAACCAGCTCGAGTACGTCGTCGACCGTCTCATCAGCCAGCGCAAGCCGCGTAAGGCCGGTGGCCCGATGTCGAGCGCCTACGAGGTTGGGCTCAGCGCTCCTGACGGAGGCGACCTGCGCGTTCAGGCGCCCGGCCAGGACCGCAGGCTGATGAGCTTCCCGTGCCTCTCGCACATCAGCTTCACCCTGGACGGCGACACGCTCAACCTCGCTGCCCTGTACCGCAACCAGTACTTCGTCACCCGCGCTTACGGCAACTACCTCGGCCTTGCCCGCATCGGCCACTTCATCGCCCAGGAGGTCGGCATCGAGCTCGGCGAGGTGCTCTGCGTAGCCACGCACGCCGACGCCCAGTTCGGCGATCTCGGCAAGGGCCGCGTCGAGCAGCTCGCGCGAACGTTGCGCTCGGCGGCCGAGTCGGCTGGGGCGCTGAGCGCATGACGGCCGTCCCTGACGCCTCGCGCCTCGAGATGCGCCTCGTCGAGCTCGCGGGCCGGGCCATCCCGACACCAAGCCCCCACCTGGGCGTCGACGCGGTAGACGTGGACGCCTTCGCGCGCAAGCTCGACGCTGGCGGGCCGCGCCTCGCCGGGCGTTGGTTCACCCGTGCCGAGATTTCCTTCGCCGCCGGTGATGGCGAGCGCCTCGCCGCGACGTTCGCGGGCAAAGAGGCCGTGGCCAAGGTGCTCGGCACCGGAATCCGTGGCGGCGTGCGCTGGAGACACATCGAGATTCCGCGCCGCCCCGACGGCGCCCCGTTCGTGCTTCTGTTCGAGGCGGCGCGCCGCCGCGCCGATGTGCTCGCGATCGATCACGTTGCGATCAGCCTGTGTCACGAGCCTCCGATGGCCATCGCCGTCGCCTCCGCGGTACCGGCGCAGGGCTCGCGATGAGCGAGCCGACTCCCGTCCGCGACGACGAGCGCGAGTGGCGCGCGCTGGGCGAGCGCCTGCGCGAGTCCCGCGAGTACCTCGGGCTCTCCCAGCAGGAAGTCTCCGACCTGCTTGGGGTTTCGCGGCCGGCGGTCACGCAGATTGAGGCCGGTCGCCGCAAGGTCTCCACGCTCGAGCTCCGCGAGTTCGCCCGACTGTACCGGCGACCCTATGAGTGGCTCGTGGGGGAGGCGGCCGGTGACCCGCTGGCCGACGACGAGGTCACGCAGGCGCTGTATCGAACCACTCGCGGGCTCTCCGAGCGCGACCGCGCTCAGCTGCTGAGCTTTGCACAGTTCCTCAGCGGCGCCGGTGAGCCTCCCCCGCCACCACGGGATCCGTCGTGACCAGCGGGCAGGTCGACCGGCACCGCAGGGTCGGCTCGGTGGAAGCCCAGCGCGCGCTTAAGCGCGCCGGCATGGACTTCGAGACGCCGATCGACGTGTTCGGCGCCATCGAGGAGCAGCAGGTCTGGCTGTTGTTTCAGCCGCTCGACCGGCTCTATGGCGCCTACCGGCGCCACGACACGCCTGGCATCGTGATCCACGCCGGCCATCCCTACCGGCTGCAGCGCTTCACCGCCGCCCACGAGCTCGGCCATCACCTGCTGGGCCACGACCTCAGCGTCGACTCCCAAGATGAGGTCGAGCGTCAGGTGGCGACGCTGCCTGGGCAGGAGGTCGAGGCGCAAGCGTTCGCGGCGACCTTCCTGATGCCCGTCCAGCTCATAAACCGCGGCCTCGCCCAGCTCGGCCTCGACAGCCATCCGAGCTCGGTCGACCCCGGACAGGCCTACCGGCTATCGCTCGAGCTCGGCTCGAGCTACTCGGCCACGGTCGTTCAGCTGCGCGCGCTCGGGCGGATCAACGCCGCCAACGCGCGCGAGCTGCTCAAGCTGAGCCTGATCGACATTAAGACTGAGCTAACGCTCGGCCACCGGCCCGCCAACGCCCGGGCCGACGTCTGGCCGCTCTTGCGCGAGGACGCCGGCCGGACGCTGTCGATCAGACCCGACGACGAGGTGCATGTCCGTCTCGTGGAGTCCCCGACAACCGGCTATCGCTGGCGTCCGGACCAGCCCGCGGCGCCCATCGAGATCGTCGGCGACGAGCCCGTCCCGGATGCCGCCGCGCAGGGCCGCGCCTACGGCGCCGAGCGCACCCGCCACATGTGGTGGCGGGCGCTCGCGCCGACCGAGACCGCCGTCGCCGCGGACCTGCGTCGGTCCTTCGACCCCGACGCGGTGGCCGACCGCTTCGAGATCGCGCTGCGCGTTTTGCCGACGATCACCGGCGAGTCCGACCACGGCGTCAGCCGTCGCCAGCTGCAGCTGGCGTGAATGCCCGTCAGCCCGTCAACGCCCGCGGTAGGTAACGGTGATCGACTGCACGCCGCAACTGCGCGCGATCCGCGACCAGGGGCATCGCGGAACGTGCGTGGCCTTCGCCGTCACGGCCGCGCATGAGCACGCCAGGACGGTACGCCGCGGCGCGCTAGCCGATGACCTCAGCGTCGAGCTGCTGTTCTGGCGCGCGAAGCAGCTCGATGGGCTCGCGGGCGACGGCACCAAGTTCGGCGCCGCCCGCCACGCCCTGCGCGATCCAGGCCAGTGCGATGAGGCGCGGTGGCCGTACCAGCCGCTACCAGTCCCTCCCGCCGGCTACAACCCGCCGGCGGCGGCGCTGGAAGTCGGCAACCTCAAGCACGCCACGATGACGTCGATCGGCATCGACACCGTCACCATCACCGGCGCGCTCGCCGCGCCGCGCACTGTCGTGGGCGGTATCCGGCTGTGGGGCGGGTTCTACGACTGCGAATCGGCGACCGTTGCCCCGCCGGCGGACGACGTGGATCCCTCCGCGCTGCACGCCGTCTGCCTTGCGGGCATCGACCAGGAGCGGGGCACCGTCCTGGTCCGCAACTCGTGGGGGCCGCGATGGGGCCACGGCGGCTATGCGTGGCTGGAGCTCCGCGCCCTCGACGAGGTGCTGCTGGAGGCGTGGGTCGTCCACGACGACATCGACTCGGAGTGCCCCCGGGGTGTCGGGCCGCGTCTGTGTCGTCAGGGAGACCTGAGATGCTGAGGCGATGCGCTTCTCCGTCCGCCAGCAGGTGTACGACACCTACTGGGGGTTCGCCGCCGAGCGGCAACGCATCTTCCACCGCCGGGCGCGCGAGGAGTCGGGCCCGTGGACCGATGATGACATTCTGCGGCGCTTCAAGTTCTGCAACACCTATCGGGCCTCGGACCGCATCAGCCAGTACCTGATCGCTCGGGTCATCTACGCCCCAGAGGGCCGCGACTTGCCTGCCGAGGACGTCTTCCTGCGCGTCGTCCTGTTCCGCCTTTTCTCTAGGGAGAGCACCTGGGAAGCCCTCGAGCAGGCCACCGGAGGCGTCCGCCGCGACACCCTCGACGTCGACCTGCTCGGCGATCTGCTCGAGCGGCGCCGCGGGAAGGAGGCCATCTACACCGCCGCCTTCATCCTCTGCGCTCACGACGCTTACGGCCACCGCGCCAAGCACCGCAACCACTTGGCGCTCGTCGCCGACATGTTCCGCCCCGGAGCGCTCGGGGCGCAGCTCGCCCGAGCCGCGACGCTCGAGGATGCTTACGCCGCCCTATGCCAGTGGCCCATGATCGGCCCGTTCATGGGTTATCAGTTGGCGATCGACCTCAACTACAGCGACCACCTCGACTTCTCCGAGGACGATTTCACGGTCCCCGGTCCGGGCGCCGTCCGGGGTTTGCACAAGGTGTTCTCCGACTTCAGCGGCCACACGCCAGCCGAGCTCATCATGGCGATGGTCGACCGTCAGGACGAAGAGTTCGCGCGCCTCGAGCTGCCCTGGCAAGACCTCTTCGGTCGTCGGCTGCACGCGATCGACTGCCAAGGCTTGTTCTGCGAAACCGACAAGTACGCGCGCGAGGCTTTTCCTGCCCTGCGCTCGAACCGTACGCGCATCAAACAAGGCTTCGCGCCATCCGGCGAGCCGCTACCGCTGCTCTACCCGCCGAAGTGGGGCATCGGAGACCGGCTCGCCGCCACGGACCCGGTGGCGGCGTGATGACGGTAACGCTGGTCGCACGTCAGGAGCGAGCACCGTCTCCGGCAGGCGCTCGCCGCAGACGGTCGACAACTTAAGGCCGAACAGCAGGAGGTCGGGCAGGCGACGGGCCTGGAAGTCGCGTCGGTCGGCCACGCCTTGTGCGACCTCGGCGACCGCGCCGACAAGCTTGGCCACGTGCAGGGCGTAGTGGCGCAGCTGGTCCATCTTGGTCAGGCCGGACACGTCGGGGTGGTAGTAGCGGTCGTGCTGACCCTGGGCGAGCTGCAGGTCGCGCCACGTGGCCGACGCCTCCACGAGCGCCCCGCCGTCAAGCGTGCGCGGCGTCCAGTGCGGGTTGCGCGCCTCGATGGTGCGGAGGCGTGCAGCGTAGAGCGCCCAGAGGTCGAGTCCTTCGGCAGTGGCAACGGCGCAGGCGACCGACCGTAGCTGTTCCGCCGAGTGGAGTACCCACGCGACGTCGACGTGCTCGTTGTGCTCGGCGTGGTCGCAGTGGTTGGCGACGGCCGCGGCGCACACCGACAACGCGAGCGCCCACTCGACGTAACGATCCCTATCCGCGTAGACCATGTCGACAGGATTGCATCCACCCACGACACCTCGCCTCAGCCCAGCTCGGCGAAGTGGACCTCGAGGGCCTGACGGAGCTGCTCCAAGGCCCGTTGCGCCTGCTCCACTGTCGCCGCCTCGGCACGCACCCGGCGCCGCTGGCTGTGAAGCGCGTCGTAAAGACCGACGAGGTTGCCGAGCGCCCGGGCGATCGGCGCGTCCGCGGCGCCGAGCCACTCCAGCATCCTTTCCACGTCTCGAAGGCCACGGTAGCTCACCGGCAGCTCGCCGGAGGGGTCGTCACCGCGTGGGTCGAGCTCCCGGAGGTAGCGGTCCCACAAATCCCGGACCTCCGCGACCCTCCTGCCAGGGTGGACAAGCTCGTGCGCCATCGCCCACAGGTGCTCGGGGTGCTGGTCGACGGCGCGGTCGACAGCCGCCAGCGCCACAGTCGGCAGGCGGTCCCCGGCAGCCGCATAGCCCGAGATAGTCACCAGCCGTCCGGCGCTTGCGGCGTGGTCGCCGGCTAGGTGCTCGAGAACCGCGTCGCGCACGCGAGCGAGCTCTGCGACATTGATCGGCCACCAGTAACGCATCTCCTGCTTGCGGAAGTACCCGGTGCAGTCGAGCTCGCGACGCTCGGCCCGCGCGACGACTTGGAGCTGCACCAGCACGAACGACGGGAACTCGCCCTCCGGCTCTCCGTCCGTCCACGGGTCGAGCAGCATGATCACTGCACGGGTCGTGTGGGCCGAGGACTTCAATGTCTCGGCGGCGCGCTTGACTTGGTCTTTCCAGTGGCGGTGAATCCGTTCGCCGTGGTTGAACGTCACCTGTTGGAGGAGCTGCGGCTCGGGCAGTTGCCACCAGCGCACGAGATCGCTCATCCACGACTGGACGTCCTCAACGCCCTCCGGCTGCGGGTACCCGTCAGGGACACGCCCGGCGTCGTCGCCGTTACGGATCGCGCAGGTAAGGTCGCGCAGCGGCTGGTCCGCTGAGCGGCCGGCGAACACTGACTGCAGCTGCGCGTACACCTCGGCGACCGACTCGCCCGACAGGACCATGGCATCGCCGATGGCGTCGACAGACCGCGGCCGCCAAAGGCGCGCGCGACGCGCCGGGCCAAGCCTTGGTGCTCCGCCGCGTGCGGTCCCGGCGTGCACGTCCTCGATCAGCACGTCGCGAGCGGACGCCGCCGACTGAATATGGATGAGACGCCCGATCGAAAGGCCGGGCCGGAACGCGGCGGCCGCCGCGGCGACGACCATGCGGTGCGGCGGGCGATCCAGGTCCCCGCGATCGGCAACGTAGTCCCAGAACAGCGCGCCCTCGTGCTTGTGGCCGTGTAAGACCACCTGCACGCCGAGCTGGACGAGCACCTCGCGGATCGCGCCGAGGTTGCTAAGCGCCTCGAAGCTCTTGAGCTCCTCGTTCGGCGTAACAGGCAGCAGCTGGTGATGCAGGACCGCGACGCGCACGCGTTCGCCACCTGGGTTCAGGAGGGCGGGCTCGAATTTCCGCAGGAGGTCAAGCAGCGCTCGCAGCTGCGCGTTGGAGACCCGTGCGACGTCGTGGCGCCGGAGGCGATCGACGAGGTCAGTGACATCTGCGCCAGCGGTCACTAGCGCCTCGGCGGCCTCGTCGTCGAGCGGCTCCTGGCCCCAGCAGAAATGGCTCGAGTTGATCGGAACGACGATGTAGTCGTCTCCGCGCAGCAGATGCCTTTCAGGCGTAAGCGTGCCGAACGGACGGCCCGCGCCGTCGAAGTCCTCCGTGTCGAGGAGCGGCGTGACGAGATCGTGCGCGCGGGTGGCCGACAAAAACCCCTTGTACCGGTCGGGATCCCCTGGCCCCGGGTCCCACGGCACGTCGTGGTTGCCTGGGACGACAAGAACGTTGCGCGCGCCGACCGCGTCGATGATTGGCCGGAGCACGTCGGCGAACTCGTCGAAGCCGTCCTGACAGCTCTTGTTTGTCAGATCGCCGCTGACGACCACGGCCGACACCCGAGCGAAAAGACCATCTTCGGCCAGGCTCTCCAGCGCCTCGCGCAGCACGTGCTTCTCGGCTCGCCGGTCACCGCCGGCGATCAGGCTCTTGTGGTCGTCGAGGTACTGGTGTTCCGCCGGCGGCCCGAGGTGCAGGTCTGACAAATGCAGAATCGTGGTCATCCCTGCAAACCTCCTATCACTCCGCCGCCCCCAGTTGTCGCTCGAGCAAAAAGGGTTCTCCTCACGAGTTGGTGGTGAACGGGGGATCGATGACGATGCCACCGGCGCAGAGATAGATGAGGGCGATGAGGGGGTAGGGGCCGTGGAAGCCGAAGCTGCGGTGACTGATCAGACGGAC
>JACCUC010000335.1 GCA_013812065.1 Thermoleophilaceae bacterium
AAGCCGCAGGAGAAGAGCTGGAAGGACAAGTACAGCTACTCGACCTCACCGCGGTGGGACCGCGAGGTGGTCGAGGCGGGGGCCTACGCACGGCTGTTCCTGACCGCCAAGGCCCAGAAGCTTCCGCCCAACGACTACATCGAGGCGACGGGCCACAGCCTCCGCATGAAGATCCCGAAGGGACGGAGGCCCGAGGCCGTGGTCGAGTGGCGCGTGCCCGAGGTCTGGAACGCGTTCGAGCGCAACCGCGGGCGCGCCTTCCACTACCTCTTCTCGCAGCTCGTGGGCCTGAACAACCTGCTTGACGCCTACCGGCTCATGAGGCAGGGAGAGACGAAGGTCTCGCGCCTCAACTCGAAGGAGCTCGACCGCCACGTGCAAAAGGGTGAAGGCATCGGTGCCGGGTTCTGGGGGGCGGGAAGGGGCTGGCTCACCCACCACGCGGTCATCGAGCAGGGCAAGCTCACGAACTACCAGATCTGCACCCCGTCGACGATCAACGCCTCGCCGCGCGATCCCTGGGACCAGCCCGGTCCGTTCGAGCAGGCGGTGATGAACACCCCGATCCTCGAGCAGATGCGAGATCCCAGCGAGTTCACGTCCGTCGACATGCTGCGGGCGATCCGCAGCTTCGATCCCTGCATGCCGTGTACGACGCACGTCTCCACGGGCCACGGGAACGTGGTGCGGGAGGTCAACACCTGCGCCTGCGGGGCCGAGTAGGCGCCGCCGCCGTCCGGCGGTGACGGTCCTCGTCGGCGGGGTCGCCCAGCTCTACCAGGGCGACCTCGACTTCGGGAGGGTCGCGGTCGAGCGACTGGCGGGGGAGGATCTCGGCCGCGAGGTCCTCGTCGAGGACCTCTCCTACGGAGCGGTCGCCGTGGTCCACCGGCTCGAGGACCTACATCCGCGCGCGCTGGTGCTGGTAGGGGCGGCCGAACGGGGACGCCCGTCCGGGAGCCTCGAGCGTCGGCGCCACCAGCCGCTGGAGCTCCGGCCCGATGAAGTACAGGTGGCGGTGGGCGACGCAGTGGTCGGGTACGTCTCCATCGACCTGGTGCTCGAGGTCGCCTGGGGTCTCGGAGCGCTGCCCGAGCGCACGGTGGCGATCGAGCTCGAGCCCGCCAGCCGTGAACCCTCGGAGACGCTCTCGGCGCCGGCGCAGGCAGAGCTCGAGCGCGCGCTCGAGCTCGTGCGGGATGAGGTTCGACGCGTGCCCATGCTCGAGCTCGCCGACGAGCTGCGGGAGCACGTAGCGGCTGAGGGGGCCGAGCAGTCGGGCGCGCTGCGCGCGCTTCGTGCTCTCCTCGACGAGCTCGAGACCGTCGATCGTGAGGGCCGTTGGGGGAGGACCTTCGCCCACCGCGAGCGGCTGCGTCGCCAGATTGCGGGGGGCCACACAAGCGAGGGCATGAGCGCGCTCGACTGGGGCCTCTGGTGGGCTCTGATCGAGGAGCTCGACCGCCTTCAGCCGCCACAGGACCGGATCTCCGTAGAGGTGGTGCCCAACGGAGGCTCCTCGCCGCCTGCGTAGCGCCCGGGAATAGATTCTTGACGTGCCGGGTATTGTCGGTGCATGGCAGACCTCATTCGCGAAGCGCAGGACCTGCGCCGGGAGCTCGAGGGCGTCGACGGGTACCTGAGGACGGACACGGCCGAACGGGTCGGCGAGCTCCTCCAGCGGGCGCAGCAGGCACGCCCGGAGGACCGCGTGCTGCAGGCCGTCGGGCCGGCGGACAAGATGCCCTCCGCGGAGCCTCACTCCCCGAACATGGATCCATCGTTCGCCGACATGCGTGGCCTCAGCGCGCGGGCGGAGCTCGACCAGGTGGAGGCCGCCTGCGAGGACGCCTCCGTTCACGATCGCGTTTGCAGGTTGCGGCGCAGCCTCGGAGGGGAGAGCGGAGCGCTGCCCAAGAGGATCAGGTCGATGTTCGACGCCCTGATGAAGTGGGCACGGGAGGAGCTCCCCGACCGCGAGCGTCTCGAGGTGATCACCGAGCCCGATCCGGACCCGGAGCGGACCGAGCTCTCGGAGCTCTCATACGGCGAGGCGAAGGCGACCTTGGGGCTGGTCGAGTGTGAGCTCGAGCACGACGCAGACCGGGGGTAGCACGCGCAGCGCCTGAAGGCGCTGACGGCCCGTCAGCTGCCGGACTAGTCCGTCGGCGCCCAGGGGGGCGTCGACTCCTCGTCGGCGATCGGCTCCTCGAGCAGCCCGAGGGCCTGGGGCCGGACGATCACCCGCTTTTCCTCCGGGGTCTCGATCACGAGCGCCCCGTCCTTCAGAGAGCTCACAGCCCGTCCGGTCACCTCCACACCGGACGGGCCGAGCGGGATGAGCCGGGCTCGGACCATCCTTCCGACCGTCTCGCACCTCGGGACGTAGTCGTGGAGGACGGCACCCGAGGGGCTCCGGTACCGGGTCTCGATCGCCTCCACGAGCTCGGCCAGGAGCTCGGCTCGTGCCGAGGGATGGTCGGGGACAAGGAAGGTGACCACGGCCCAGTTGTCAACCTCTGGGCCGAGCTCTGCGTGGACGCCCACCGCCGCGATGCGGTCGCCCTCCCGGCGCACCTCGTCGGGCCACTCGATCGTCGACTGCTCTCCAAGCACGTCGGCCAGCGCGGAGGTGGCCACCGTGTAGAGCCAGCCTTCTCGCTCGGGTGCGAGGCGGGGACGAAGGATGAGCGAGAAGCTGAGGTCCCGACCGGGCCTGACTTCCCACGGCAGGCCCCCCCGGCCGCGCGCCGCGACCTGATAGTCGGCCACGACGAGCGCCCCCTCCGGCCCACCCGCGCGCACCCAGGCGAGCGCATCGGCCTCCGTGGAGAGGAGCGCGGGGTAGGTTCGGATCGGCCGTTCGGGCAAGGCCTCCATCAGCGCCAGGGCCGAGAGGTCCGGGGCTAGGTCCAACTCTCCTCCTGACCCAGCTCGCGGCCGATGCCGTTGAAGATGTCCCTCAGCCGCAAGAGTTGGGGAACGTGGAGGCGCGCCATCGCCATCGAGAAGTCCGAGCGGACCTGCGCACGCTCCTCCTCGTTGCGCTCGGCGAGTGCCTCGAGCAGGCTTCTGACCAGGCCCTCGAGGTGCTGCGGTGGCAGCTCGAGGAGCGCGTCGATCCACGCGTCCGCGAGGTCGGCGGCCGCGTCGCGAGCGAGCTGGCCCTCGATCCACACGTCGGCCTCCGTTCGGCGCTCGCGGGGGTCGACCTCGACCCAGCGGGCCAGCTCCTCGCGCATCGTCGGTGTCCAGCGCTCGAGCGGATCGGCGTCGAGGACCAGGAGGACATCCCCCGGCTCATCCCCGAGCCGCTCCAGCAGAGCGGCGGCCTGGGCACGGACCGGCTCGGCCGCCACTGCAATGGCGAGCGCTTGGCGGGCGGCCAGGCGGGCGCGAGGCACATCCTCGAGCTGCTCGAGGGCCAGCGCGAGGTTGCTTTTGACGAGCGCATAGCCCTCACGCCGAATGCTCCTGGGGTAGGCCGTGAGCGCGGTACGAAACGCCTCGCTCGCCTCATTCGGCCGGCCGGCCGCCAGGTACACGAGGCCGAGGATGTTCGCCGCGGCGCCCCGTCCGGCCTCATCGTGCGCGTGCTCCGCCAGCCAAACACCACGCTCGAGCGGATCGACGGCTCGCTCGATGTCGCCGGCCAGGAAGCGGGTCGTTCCGAGCTCCCGGACCGCGGCGCCCGCCTGGGCGCGCAGGTGCACGCCCTCCAGTAGCTTCCCCGCCCGCTCGAACGCCCGATCGGCTGCTGAGGGGTCGCCCAGCTCCCGTCGCACGAGTCCCAGGTTGAACCGAGCGGCCCCCTGATCGGCTGCCAGCCCGGCGGCCTCGAACGACTCCGCGGCGGCCTCGAATGCCGCGGCCGCCTCGTCGATCCGCCCCGACAGCCGCAGCATGGCCCCAAGAGCGTTCCTCGCCTTCGCGCGCTCGACCTGGAGCCCCTCGGGCTCGAAGCCGCGAAGAGCGGACGTGAGCGCGGCCTCGGCCTGCTCCAGACGCCCCTCGTTGGTCAGGGCCACCCCGAGATGGAACTGGGCCGTCGCGTGCTGGACCGGGTACGTCTCCGCCGGGTAGCGGACCAGGCGCTGCTCGAGGTCGGCGATCGCGCCGTCGGCGTCGGCCACCTACCCGCGGTACTGCGGAAGCTCTAGGATTACGGGGCCCGGCGGGGGGTGGGGCTCGGCGTTGTCCTCTTCGACCTCGGTGGCGACGAAGCCGGGCAGGTGCTCTCGAAGCGCCTCGTCGATCCCATCCTGGAGGGTCACCGCCGACGCGGTGCAGCCCGAGCACGCCCCCGAGAGCCTAAGGCGCACGACGCCGCCTCGCACGTCGAGCACCTCGACCTTTCCGCCGTGAGAGTGGATGTAGGGCCTGACCGACTCGAGCGCGGCGTCCGCCTCCGCCTGCTCGTCCACACCGACCCGGTAGGCATCGAACATCCAGGCGGTAGCGGGGTCGGCGGCGCGCAGTCGCTCGAGGGTCTCCCGATCAAGGGCTTCGCCGAGGGCGGAAAGGGCCGTGCGGTGAATGAGGTCGAATCCGTCCATGAGCTCGAAGACCTGTGCTCGGACCGGCTCGTCGAGCTCCTGCATCTCGACCAGAAGCTGTTCGAGCCTGGTCACCAGGTCCTCCAGGCTCACTCCGCTCACAACAATGGGGGCTGAACCGACTTCAGGGCCCCACGGCCTCGATGCGTCGCTCCGACACGTCGCCGCCCAGCAGTCCGAGCAGAACGGCTGCGCTCCCCGACACCAGGTGGAGGAAGTTGTCCGACGCGAAGGTGCCGTCGATCGACAGCAGCTCCCCGAGGTTCCCGGTGAAACCGAGCGCGGCGGCGAGCACGTAGACCAGGCCGCCGCCGATGAGGATCCCCTGGGTGATGGCCGGGTAGCGCGCGAGTGACGCACCGATAAGGATGGCCCCGACACCGAAATGGACGATGTTGTGGAAACCATTCAGGTCGAAGGAGAGCATGTCCTCCCTGGTGTCGACCACCCACCCGGTGAAGCCCGTGACGGCGAAGCCGATGATGCCCACGGCCAGATAGACGATACCCACGACCACGGCGCCGAGCTGGGCGGGATGCCGCAGGGGGGAGGTCACCTCCGCCGCCCGTCCGAGCTGCCGCTCACCGCCTGACCGCCCGACTCGCGGCCTTCTCGGCCAGCGGCGAAAGCGCCTCGTGGAGCTCCTCGAGCGTGGAGTTGACCTCCGCGGCCGCCGTACCGAGCTCCCTGACCTGTTCCTCGGCGGCGCGTACTCGGGCGGTTGCCTGCCCGGTGGTGTCGCTGATCGACCCGAGCTGGCGGGCGAAGATGACCAGGTAGACGGCGACCCCGATGACCAGCGCGAGGATCTCGACGATGGTCAGGGCGACGTGCAGCGTCTGGCTCATGTGGAGAGCAGATCGTCGTGGACACGGATTTCCTCCCGAAGCTCCCGCAGGGTCGAGGCGGTGGCCCGCAGGTCGCTGGTGGCGCTGCCCCGCTCCACTCGCTCCGCCATCTCATCGATCGCCGCCAAGCCGAAGCCGATGTCGTGCAGCAGGCGGGAGAGAAACAAAAAGAGCGCGACGACCACCGCGACCACCACCGCCCCGAGCGCGAGCGCGATCCACCACAGTGTTGCCTGGGCGGGGTTGAGCGCAAAGACGATCACGCTCTTCCTCGGAGGACATCCCGGGCGGCGCGCATCGCCGTGAGAACGTCCTCGGCCGCCGCCCTGGTGTCCCTCAAACGCGACAGCGGAGCCGTGCCGGCGCGAGCGGAGTCGAAGGCCTCGAGTGCGTCTTGGGTCCGATCATTGATGCGCGAGGCCCAGGTGAGGATGAAGGCGACCACCAGGACAAGCACCACCACCACGGCGAAGCCGATGACGAGACCCTTCCACCACCCCGCGTGCGGGGTTCCGGCTGTGTGTACGGCTAGCGGCAGCAAACGCGCTCCTCCTCGGCGATCAGGCCACGACGTGACGGGGATGTTACAGGAGTGGGTCTCGGGGCGAGCCGAGCCAGCGAGGGGGCGGCGGGCCCCGACCGGAGCCCGCGCCCGCGCGCGCGGTCAACGGCGGCTCGATCGATCACCGCGGTGCGGCGCGGAAGCTGGCCGCGATCCGGTCGAAGTCGGTGACAAAGCGCTCGAAGTACCTGTCCGGCAGCGCTTGAAGGACGATCGTGATCATCGTGGTGCCCTGGAACAGGAAGTAGTGGGAGTGAGTCCCGCGGCGGCGCGTCTTTGGATCCCGGAAGGAGTAGAAGTAGAAGTACCCCGGTAGCCCGCCGAGCTCGATCTGTCGCGACTCGGCGAGGAGCTTCACCTTGCTGCCCGATGCGACGATCTCGTCGGTAAGGGCCTCGACTTTACTGAGGTCGCGCCGCTCGACCCGGAATCGAAGCGGGACCGAGCGCACGAGCAGCGAGGCGACCCGGCCCCGGGCCGCGAGCAGCTCCGCGTCCGGCGTAGCGAGCCGTTTCCAGTCGCGGGGAAAGTCGATCGAGAAACGCCCCCGGCCATCGAGGAAGCGCACGAAGCCCGGCGTGGCATCGGGCACCGCCGGCGCCGGTGGCGGCTGCGGGGCGGGGGGCGAGAAGCCCGAGCCGACGCGGTCGCCCGCGGCACCACCTACGACCACTCCAATGCCGACCGCGAGCGCCCCGACGGCGAGCCCGGCGGCGATGAGCCACCTGCGGGACAGGGCCCGCGGGATCAGCCCTGTGCTCGTGTCCCCCTCTCGGTGGTGCCGGCGGATTTTTAGGCGCAAAGCCGCCTGTCCAACGTTACCGCTGCTCCTGCTCCCGCCCCACGAACCGCTCCAACGACGTCCGGAGCTGGTCGAGCTCGGTGGTGATGGGCTCGATGGCCGCCTTGAGAGGCTCCGCCTGGGGTGCGACCTCCCTCATCGCCGCGATCACCGCCCGCAGGTTCGCGTCGACGCGCTGGAGGAACACGGCGAGCGTTATCAGGCAAACGGCGAGCACAACGATCACGGTTACGGCGATGGCGATGCTGACGATGGCCACACCAGCGAGGGCGATCACATCGATTGCGATGGCTGCGTGCATGGGAGAAGACCTACCGAAGGTCGTCCAGCGCCCTGCCGTAGCGCTCGAGGTCGGTGCTGACCTCACGCACGAGAGTACGGGTCCTGGCCAGCTGCTCGACTCCCTCGAACTGCGAGGCGAAGAAGCCGCCGCTCGCGGCCAGCTCGTTGCTGGCCCTCTCGAGCTTCAGGGCGGCCAGCAGCATGCGTACGAGCAGGAAGACGACCACCGGGACGACCACCAGCAAGACCACGAGGTCGAAGATCCACCATGCCGTCCACCCCGTCATCCCTTCCTCCTCTCGCTTGCCCTGGCGCCGAGGGGCTCGATCTTCCCACAGGCTACGGGTATGTCCGGCTCGTACTCCGCCCCGCCCGTTCCGTCCAGATCCACCGACCCACCGCGCAGCAGAACCACCCCGCGCTCGAGCGACCGCAGCTCGCCGGGGTCGACGTTCAGCGTCAGGTCCCAGTCGAGCCGGCCGTTGCGGCCGACGGTCGGGAAGGGCTCGAGCGCCAGCAGAGCCCCGCCGTAGACCCTCTTTCCCTCTTCGAGCCCCACGAAGCCGTTGCCGTTGGCGTCGTCTGCAAACGCCGGACAGGACGCCTCCTGGTCTGCGGCCACGAGACCGTGGATCTGCTGGGCGTGGATCATCCTGCGCTCGAGGCCCCGCGCATCGAGGTCGACGGTGAGATGGTTGCCGGCCAGCGACATCTTCGCGGTGCCTCTTGCGTCTGAGTCGTTGAGGGGCGCGAGGTCAGCGGTGAAGCGCCGCGGCTCGCCGGCGCCCGCGGGAAGGCGATCAGGGGTTTCCTGGCCGCAGGCCGAAGCGAGGACCAAGAGTGAAGCTAGGAGTGGCAAGAGGCGTCTCATCTGCGACATGATTGCGCATCTTCCTACATTTCGCGACGATCCGCCAGTCCGACCCGCGCTGGCGGTCGCGTGCGCCTTTCCGCACGCTGTGTGGCGGGCACAGAGGCTCGACCTGACCGGGGGCTGAAAGAGACCTTGCACACCTCGACCGAACCACCCCCGCGCCGGATCATCGTCGGCTGTGTCGGCAACGTCCTGCGCGGCGACGACGGCTTCGGACCCGCCGTCGCTGCCCGGCTCGGACGCCTGCCGGTGGGCGTCGAGGTCCTCGAGACGGGGATCGGGGGGATAGCGCTCCTCCAGGAGCTCCTCGTCGGCTGCGACGGCCTCATCGTGGTCGATGCGGTCGACCGCGGGGCGGCGCCTGGCACGGTCTTTGCCATCGCGCCCGACGTCGCAGACTACGACCAGGTACCCGACATGCACCTGGCCACCCCCGAGCGCGTCCTCTCGATGGCCAAGGGGCTCGGCTGCCTGCCCGCATGCGTTCTCATGGTGGGGTGTCAGCCGTTCGACGCGCAGAGTTTGGGCCAGGGACTCTCGCCCGAGGTCGAGGGCGCGCTCGACGTCGCCGTGGAGCAGGTTCGCGAAGTGGTCGAGGACTGGCTGAACGAACCGTCGGCGGGCGGTCCCCGCAGTCGATAGCATGCAGAGCGATGAAGCTCGCGATCGCAGGCAAGGGGGGCTCGGGCAAGACCTCGATCTCGGGGACGATGGCCCGCGTGCTGGCCCGCAGCGGCCACCGGGTGCTCGCCATCGA
>JACCUC010000047.1 GCA_013812065.1 Thermoleophilaceae bacterium
GTTGCGGGCGATGGCGCGGCGCTGCGGGCGCTCGAGGTCGACCCCGACTCGCGCATCCCCGAGCGGCGCGCGGTACTGGCGCCGTTTCCGGCCGATCGGAAGCCCGGCGCCGGTGGGCGCGGGTCGGGCTCAACCATCTCAGGGAGGGACGGGCGATGACACAAGGCCTGCGCCGCCTCGGCGCTCCGCGCCCGGTGGCGGTGTGTGCCGGGCCCGGCGGCGTGCCGGCGACCATCAGTCGCGCGCGCGTCGAGGCCGTGCGCGAGGAGTGGGTGGTAGAGGACCGCTGGTGGACCGGCGAGCCGGTGCGGCGGCGCTACTTTGAGCTCGTGCTCGCCGACGGGCGCGACGTGGTGGTGTTTCGTGAGCTGGAGGAGAGAAGGTGGTACGAGCAGCGCGGATAACCAGGTGACCATGGTAATATGCTCATCATGGCTCACCGGACAATCTCAGCAAGCCGCTTCAAAGCCGAGTGCTTGGCGCTCCTGGATCAGGTAGCTGCCTCCGGAGAGGAACTCACGGTTACCAAGCGCGGCGAGCCGGTCGCACGAGTGGTTCCCGTGGAGGAAGCTCCATCGCTCCTCGGAAGCGTCACCTTCCTGGTGGACGATGACGAGCTGATCGAGCCGCTCGAAGAGAGCTGGAACGCGCTCAGGTGATTGTGCTCGACACCCACGCCTGGGTGTGGTGGGTGTCGGCGCCGGACCGGCTCAGCTCCGTGGCGCGCGAGGCCATCGATCGCGCAGAGCGCGTCGGGATCTGCACGATCAGCTGCTGGGAGGTGACGATGCTCGCCATTCGTGGGAGGCTCCAGCTGGCCCTGGAAACTGAACTCTGGGTGCGACGCGGTCTAGCTCACCCTCGCACGGTTGAGTTGCCATTGACGAGCGAGGTCGCCGTCCGAGCCGCTCTGCTTCGAAGCCAAGGCCTCGAGTCCGACCCTGCCGACGAGATCATCTACGCGACCGCTCGGGCGAACGGCTCTCTGCTCGTCACCCGCGACGCGGCTCTGCGCGAGTTCGATCCGCGCGCAACCGTCTGGTAAGAGCCCAGAGTAGTCCGGTCGCGGCCTGCTGGCGCGCCCGCACCGAGCTTCTCCGTCCTTCCTCGTGGATTCTCGCTCGCGAGGACCGAGTGCGACGAGCGGGAACGGGCGTCTGCTTGGATCGGTAGGTAACCTTTACTCATGGCTAACGAAGTAAGACGTACGCGACGACGCGGATACACGAGGATCTCGCGAAAGAACCAGGCGACGATTCCGGTCGACGCTCTTGCCCAGGCCGGTCTTCGCCCCGGGGACGAGTTGAAGGTCGACGCCGAAGGCCCGGGTCGCATCACGCTCGTGCGTGGTGATAACCCGCTCGAGCGGTACGCGGGCGCCCTCTCGGGGGTCTACCCGCCGGGCTATCTCGAAGATCTGCGGAAGGAGTGGGAGAGCTGACGCCGACGCCCGGCGACGCCCCGAGGCGGGTTCTCCTCGACTCGAGCGTGACGATCGCTTTTCTCGAGCGTGGGGATGCCCTGCACCGCCGTGCCCGGGCCGCGCTCGAGCGTCATGCCGGCGCCGAGCTGCTTGTTTCGGTCCTTACCTACGCCGAGACACTCGTGCGGCCGCTCGCCCACGGAGGCTCTGTCCTCGAGACCGTCGAGGGCTTCATGCGCGAGGCGATCCTGCGGATCGAGCCGGTGACGCCGACCATCGCTCGCCGGGCGGCGGGCATGCGCTCGACTCACCGAGGGCTGCGACTCGTCGACGCGCTGATAGTCGCGACGGGGGAGGAGGTCGATGCGGATCGTATTCTGACCCCTGACGCGCGGTGGGCGTCGGCAAGCGATCGCGTAGAGCTGGTCGTCGGGTAGAGCGCCACGTTTCCGCCAATGGGTCCGCGTGTCGGCGTCGAGCGCTTCTCATCGGGAAGCCGATGGGAACCGGTGGTCGGCTACAGCCGAGCAGTGCGGGCGAGTGACCTCGTCTTCATCGCTGGGACGACGGCCACGGACCCTCGCGGGGAGATCGTCGCTCCCGACGATCCCTACGCCCAGACGGCCCAGGCGCTGAGAAACGTCGAGTCCGCGCTTGCCCAAGCCGGCGCGAGCCTTCGGGACGTGGTGCAGACTCGGCTCTACGTCCGGGACATCGAGCGTTGGGAGGACGTCGGGCGAGCGCACGCCGAGATCTTCGGCGAGATCCGCCCCGTTACCACGATGGTGGAGGTCTCCGGCCTCGTCGACCCGTCGATGCTCGTCGAGGTCGAAACGGTCGCGAGGCTGCCCGATCCAGAGTGACAAGGCGCCGCGGCGAGCGCCGCGTCGTCGGCCTCGTCGCGGACGGCGAGCCGTCCGCCGTTCCTGGAGAGACGCAGGACGTCGCGCAGCGCGCGATGATCTCCTTCGAGCGCGCGGTCATGGCCTGCAGCAGTCTCGTCGATGCCCTGATCGCGCCGGTCCGTGGCGAACCCGCAGCTGACGCGTCGTCCGCCGCATGGCTTGCTCGAGCTCCTGCTGGCTGCGCGAGAGCATGAGCTGCGACCGGAACACCGACAAGCGCGCAGCCGCTCGGGGGCGGAAGCGGCCTTGGACAGTTTGGATGGCCGTGTGCTGCGGGAAGAGCTTCCGCCCTTGGAACACCCCTTGGCTCGATCAGCTCACCGCTTGCACCTCGACGAGGTCGTCGATGATCGCGAGGTCGGCGGTGTCGGCCGTGAGGAGTCGCACGCCGTGGACGTTGGCCGTGGCGGCGATGACGAGGTCGATCGCTCGGCGTCGCGGCCGTGCGCCGCGCTCGGCGACCGCGGCCGCGAGGCGTCCCCATTCGCGGGCGACGCGAGCGTCGACGGGGAGCGGGTCGAATGTCGCCTCGATCACGCCGAGCCGCTGCGCTCGCCGCGCCCGTTCGTCGGGATCGGCTGCGACGAGCGTCCCGAAGTGAAGTTCGGCGAGCGACGCGGCGCTGATTCCGCCCTCGAGGTCGCCGGGATCGTCGGCGTCGATCAGGACCGAGGTGTCGAGCAGGACGCGGCTCACGGGAACGGGTCGCCGAGTGCGGCGGAAAGTCGCTCGAGGTCTCCCGCCAGGGCCTGAGGAGCGGGGGTCTCGAAAACGCTCTTCAGCGCGCGGCCGCTGACCCAGCGCCGCTTGGAAGCTGGGCCGAGTTGGGCGACCGGCCTGCCGGCGACGGTGATCGTGAGCTCCTCGCCGGCTTCGGCGCGGCGAAGCACCTCGGCGACGTTGTTGCGCAGCTCCTTCTGAGGGATCGTTGCCATGGCGCGATGGTAGCAGTAATGCTACCTGGGAGCGGCTCTATTCTTACATCTCTCTCTGCGTAAGGAGCGTCAGGTGGATACCCGGGCACGTCTCACGTCCAAAGGGCAGGTAACGATTCCAAAGAGCGTTCGCGAGTCTCTCGGGCTGCGCGAGGGTGACGAGCTGGTCTTCCGCGTGGAGCAGACAAGGGCGGTCGTCGCCAAGACCCCCGGCTTCCTGGAGTTGGCAGGAACGGTGCCAGTGCCGTCCGACAAACGCGGCACTCCGTGGGACGAGGTACTCAGGCGCACTAGGCGCGAGCGCGCCAGGCTACGGCACTGACCGCGTTCATCGATACCAATGTCCTCATCCGGCACCCGACCGGAGACCCACCCTCGCTGGCCGAGCGAGCGACCGCTGCACTGGCGTCAGCAGAACTACTGCTGCTGACCGATCTCGTGCTTGCTGAATGCGTCTATGTCCTCGAGTCCTTCTACAGGTCGACAGAGTGCGTGTCGCCGAGCTGATGCGCGCCGCGATCTCGCTTCCTAGCGTCGTCACCGTCGGCTCCACGACGCTTCTGCGGGCGCTCGAGGTCTACGAGGTGGAGCGCCTCGACTTCGCCGAGGCCTATCTCGTCGCTCAGGCAGAAGCGACCGGCGTCGGCGAAATCCTGTCCTTCGACCGGTCGATCGATCGCGTCGTCAGCGTCGCCCGGCGGGAGCC